>NZ_JBJUDF010000372.1:0-6158 GCF_046067725.1 Planktothrix sp. | reverse complement strand
CCTGCGGGGAGATAATGATAATGATAGTTTATCCGGTGGAAGTGGGAACGACGTTCTTGATGGCGGTCTGGGACAAGATAACCTGTTTGGCGGTTTGGGACAGGATAGTTTAATTAGTAGCTTAGGGGAAACAGACCTGTTTATTTATAGTGATGCACTCGATGGAGGGGGTATTGGTTTTAATGCAGTGGGAACGACAGTTAATTCTCAAATGGGTAGCGGGTTATATGATTCCATTAACAATTTTGAGGGTTGGGGTCAAGTTGGTGGAGATCAAATTAGCATATCGAAGAGTTTAATTGCGGATACTGCTAATATTGTTATTCCTGTACAAACCAATCTTTCAACGAATGTTTTAGCGGGAAATAATCCGAGTATTTTTGCCGTTGATGATGGTAATAGCACCTACCTAATTTATGATGCAAATGGCAATAATACAACGGGAAATGATTCTCGAATTTTGGCAAAATTAGAAGGAATTACAGGAATAACAAACCTCAACTCGGATGATATTATTCTGTTCTAATCTTGATCATTAAAAAACAGGGAAGAGAAACAATAATCTGTTCCCTGTTCTTTATTATTGAGATGGTGTATTTAATCTCAACTCGATAGAATCTTGTTTGTCTAATCCCACAACATTTTCAGGGGGGGTTAAACAAGTTTGTAATAATTGATTAACGGCTAAATTTGTATTAGCTTGAAGCATTCCTACAACACAATAGGATAAATTTTCAGGTAATACACTTCGCCGACAACTATCGAGAACGTTCAAGGAGTCAGATGAGGTCGTACTTCTACTAATATTCACCACACAATTTGCTAATTCATCGGGACGGCGAACTTGTAGACAACCGGATAAGATTTGTTCTGGGGATAAGGTCGTAACATTTTGCTGCATATGTCTGACACAATACCCCATATTTCTAGGCCTAGATGCCATGGCACAGCTTTGAGTTGCTAATTCAACCGACAGTCCCGCTTGCGTTAACTGTTGAGTACAGTTTCTATAGTCTTGTCGCCGAATTAAGACAAAGGACGGAAAAGCCGATGCGGGAGCAACGGGAACAAACAAGGGAAACAAACTTACCGTTGCTAATAACGATACATAACGCTTATGCTGTGATAAGCCAGTTAAAAGCCTTTGTTTCAACCTAGAAAACATCACAATAGAAGAATTCATACGGATTCAAAGTTTTGCACAATAATATCACAGCGTTGAGCATTGAAGGGTAAGGCTGGACGGTTGACGGTTAACTGATGATCACTGATTGTTGCTCAAGACCCTCTCGACAATCTATAATTAAAGATTGGTGCAAAAAATTTTATGCGGAGAAGAAGTTAGATGGCTCGATATAGAGGCCCCCGTCTGAGAATTGTACGTCGTTTGGGCGATTTACCTGGATTAACCCGGAAATCCCCTAGAAAGGCTTATCCCCCTGGACAACATGGCCAAGCCCGCCGCAAACGGTCAGAATATGCGGTTCGGTTAGAAGAAAAACAAAAACTGCGTTATAACTACGGTGTGTCCGAGCGTCAATTATTGCGCTATGTCCGTAAAGCTCGCCGCGCTTCTGGTTCTACGGGTCAAGTGTTGCTGCAACTGTTGGAAATGCGTTTGGATAATACCATTTTCCGGTTAGGAATGGCCCCTACAATTCCGGCGGCTCGTCAGTTAGTCAGTCATGGTCACGTGACTGTTAATGGTCATCGCGTCAATATTCCCAGCTATCAATGCAGACCCGGTGAAGTCATTGGGATCAGAAATACCGAAAGATCTCGTGAACTGGTCAAAGCCAATTTACAATATCCGGGTTTAGCCAACGTTCCTAGCCATTTAGAGTTAGATAAAGAACAATTAACGGCGAAGGTGAACAGCGTCATTGAACGGGAATGGGTGGCTTTACAAATTAACGAACTGTTAGTGGTTGAATACTATTCACGTCAAGCCTAAGAGCTCCTCACCGTTCTATTTTGTGGGGGGCGTTATCGGCTCAAAATAACGTACCCCACCCGGTTATTGTTAAACCCTAAATCCAAAATCAATCAGGTTGCTACCCCCCAATTTGGGACATGGTTCGAGTATAATTTCCGGTTGTACCAGAGTCCCGTTGTTTAAAATTAATATCGGGTTTAATTCTTAATAGGTTATTCACCTGTTCTCGTAACTCCTCAAACGTCACATTTTGACGCAGAGGAGTTTTTAAGTCAATTTGTCCGGTTTCATTGAGTAAACAAGGTCGTAACCAGCCATCGGCGGATAATCTCATCCGGTTACAGCGATCGCAAAAACATTCTGACATCTGACTAATAAATCCTAATGTTCCTTTTGCCCCCGGAATTTGAAAGACATCCGCAGGGCCGTTTCCCCTCACCTGTGAGGTTTCTAACCCCCATTGTTCTCGAATTTGTTGTCTTAATTCTTCAGAAGAAATCCAACCGCGATCGGCAAATAAATCATTATTTCCTATCGGCATAAATTCAATAAATCTGACGTGCCATTGTCGATCAATGGTTAATTTTGCTAACTCTAAGACTTCATGATCATTCACCCCAGGAATGACCACAACGTTTAATTTTAAGGGGTTAAAACCCACCTGATAAGCGGCTTGTATTCCCTCCCAAACTTGTTGCCAACGGCTGCGTCCTCGGTTGCCAATAATTTGATCAAAAATATCAGGATCGAGGGAATCTAAACTAATATTAATCCGTCGCAGTCCAGCTTTATATAAATCTTCTGTCATTTCTGCTAATAAAAAACCATTAGTTGTCATCGCCACATCTTTTGTTTCAGGAAAGGCGTTAATTTGTTTAACCAATTCTACAACCCCAGGACGTAATAAAGGTTCACCTCCCGTTAACCGAAATCGAGTAAACCCAACGGGAATCAACACTTCTCGCAAAAGCGTTAACAGTTCATCGAGAGTTAAAAGGTTTTGTTGCAGAATATAATCAATTTCTGCACCTTCAGGCATACAATATTGACACCGAAAATTACAACGGTCAATCAAACTAATGCGAAGATAATCAACAATGTTCATGGAATTTTAGGAGAATGACAGCATTTTGTTCTTTCTGTATTATGTCGAATTTTACCGTTATCAGGGAAGCGAGATCTTGACTATTGTAGAAGTGAGCTATAAACTAATTTAGCAAACAATAAATATTGTTTTTAATCTATATTTAATCAATAAAAAATCATTTTTTTATCAGTAAATAGATATTTATTCTAAATTTTGATAACGATAATTTTACATTTATTAAAACAAAATAATTATTTTATCAATTAAGATATTACGTTAAAAGATACTGAATAATTTGTTGTAAGCAATATTCAAGTTATAGCATAAATTTCTATAACGTGACTTGTCCTAACAACAATATTTTCACCAATTTTTATAATTTTCGGGTAGATGACATGAGTAAATTGGTGAACCTAGCTATTTTTAATCTATAATGATAATCAAGAAAATTTGTTTTTAGGACTGCTCTGCATGACTTTTGAAGTTTATTTGCGATCCCTTAAAAAAAATTTACAAAAAGGCAGTGAACGCACCCATTACCCCGCTTTAAAAACTTTATTAGAGCATTCCTCAGAACAGATAGAAGCGAGTATTGAAGAAAAAGGAAATAAAGCCGGAATTCCTGATTTTACGATTAGGAAACGAAACTTATTAATTGGATATGTTGAAGCCAAAGATATCGGAATAGATTTATCAACCATTGAAAAAACAGAACAGTTAGAACGCTATCGAGAATCTCATATCGGAGCTAATTTTATTTTAACTAATTATTTAGAATTTCGTTGGTATATCAACGGTAAATTGCGGTTAAAAACAAGTTTAGGAGAAAAAATAAATCATCAGCTTCAACTCACAGATATTGAACAAACTCAACAATTAATAGAAGGATTTCTCAACTATCAGGGGGAAATCATTAATAACCCGGAAGACTTAGCAAAACAAATGGCAAGGTTAACCAAAGCTATTCGTTATGCAGTCATAGAAGCTTTAAACATAGAGACAGAAACAGGGGAACTTCATCAAATTAAAAAAGGATTTCAGGAAGTTTTATTACCAGATTTAGATCAATCTAATTTTGCGGATATGTATGCTCAAACCATCGCTTATGGTTTATTTACCGCCAGGGTAAGTCATGCTCAAAACCCTCAAAATTATGCCTTTGAACGACGTACCGCAGGGTTATATATTCCTGATACCAACCCCTTTTTAAAACGGTTATTTAATACCGTTGTTGATACCGATGCGATTTCTCAAATTCATTGGGCTGTTGACGATTTAGTGCAACTTTTAGCCCAAGTGAATATGACCAATATTTTAGAGAATTTTGGTAAAAATACCCGACAGGAAGATCCAGTTGTGCATTTTTATGAAACATTTTTAGCCGCTTATGATGCAGCGATGCGGAAAAGTCGAGGGGTTTATTATACACCCGAACCTGTGGTATCTTTTATGGTGCGTTCAGTGGATTTAATTCTTAAAAATCGCTTTAATTTACCATTAGGTTTAGCCGATTATACCCCAGATCAAACCACAGAACAACCGAGGGTACAAATTCTTGATCCTGCAACGGGAACCGGAACATTTCTTTATTCTGTAGTCAATCAAATTTATCAAAATTTAGATGAAATCGGGTTAGCAAGTTGTTGGAATGATTATGTTAAAGATCATTTATTTAACCGCTTATATGGATTTGAATTATTAATGGCTCCCTACTTTATTGCTCATTTAAAATTAGGGTTACTATTACAACATTATGGCTATCAATTTCAAGCTAAACAACGGTTAGGTATATATTTAACAAATACCCTAGATGAAGCCTTAAAAAAATCTAGTTTACTTTTCGGTCAATATGTCGCCCAAGAAGCCAATGAAGCCGCAGCAATTAAACGAGATTTACCCATTATGGTCGTATTAGGAAATCCTCCTTATTCTGTGAGTTCTCAAAATTCAAGTAAACGTCAAAGAATTGCTCAAGGAAATGAGCAGTATCTCGCTGATATTCAATATACTGGTGCAGTTTGGGATAAACTGTTTAAAATAGCGAAACCCGGTCAAAAAATTACTGAATTAACCGCTATTGGTGAGTTATTAGAACGTTATAAAGGTCGAGTTAGATTAGAAGCCGAAAAAAATATTCAACCCCTAGATGATGATTATATTAAATTTATTTGTTTTGCTCATCACCGCATTGAAAAAACTGGATATGGAATTGTAGCTTTTATTACTAATCATTCTTATCTAGGGGGTTTAATTCATCGAGGAATGAGAGAGGAACTATTAAAAACCTTTGATGAAATTTATATTTTAGATTTACACGGTAACTCGTTATTAAAAGAAAAGTGTCCTGATGGAAGCCTGGATCAAAATGTGTTTGATATTCAGCAAGGGGTTGGGATTATTATTGCTATTAAAAATTATAATAATCAGTTGAAAAATAATAATCTAGCAACGGTTCTTCATCATGAACTCTGGGGAAAACGTCAAGAAAAATATAATTTCCTGAATCAATCTAATATTGAATCTATACAATGGCAAACATTACAAGTAAAAGCTCCTAATTATTTCTTTATTCCTAAAAATTTTAACTTAAATGAAGAATATGAACAATTGCTTAACTTATCTGATATTTTCCCAGTTTATTCTAGTGGAATAGAAACAGGTAAAGATGAAGTTTTAATTAAGAATTTTAAGGATGAAATCCAAGAAGTTATTCAAGATTTTAGTAATCCTAGTTTTAACGAAAATCAAGTTTATGAAAAATATAAAATTCGAGATACAAGTGGATGGCGATTTTCTTATAACCGTTCTTTATTGATTCAAGAAGGATATAATAAAAACTTAGTAACATTAATTAATTACAGACCTTTTGATGATAAATTTATTTATTATCATAGTATTTTAAGAAGACCGCAAAAAGAAGTACAGAATCATCTATTAAAAGACAATTTAGCTTTATTATCTTGTCGTCAACAAATTGAATTAGGTTTTGATCATATTTTTTGTACTAACTTGATTACAGAACGTTGTGCAGTTTCGTTAAAATCAAGAGAAGTAACTTATGTTTTTCCGCTCTATATTTATCCTAATACTGAAAATGAACAATATAATTTATTTACAGAACGCACGCCTAACTTT
>NZ_JBJUDF010000371.1:0-12783 GCF_046067725.1 Planktothrix sp. | reverse complement strand
CTTTTATTATTTTAGATGAAGCCCAAAATACAACTCCGGCTCAAATGAAAATGGTGTTAACTCGTTTAGGGTTTCGGTCTCGAATGGTGGTGACGGGAGATATTACCCAAACGGATTTATTACCCAATCAAACATCGGGATTAACAACAGCATTAAAAATCTTAAAAAATGTCGAGGGTATTGCTTTTTGTGAATTTTCCCAAGCTGATGTGGTGCGCCATTCCCTCGTCCAACGCATTGTTGCTGCTTACGAAAAACACGAGAAAAGCAACTAAATCTGGGGGTTAATATCTGGGTAAAAAAAATAGCTAAAGCTTACAGAATTATAGTAAAATTTGGAATTAAAAAGGATTGATAACTGGATTTTAGACCATGAGTAATCTCAAAGAATTTTTAGAAGCGTGCGAAAATTTGGGAACATTACGGTTAATTGTTACCAGTAGTGCGGCGGTGTTAGAAGTGAGGGGAAAACTTGAAAAACTATTTTATGCAGAATTACCCAAAGGAAAATATGCCAATATGCACACGGAGGGGTTTGAATTTCATCTGAATATGGATCATATTAAACAGGTTAAATTTGAAACAGCAGAAGCAAAACGAGGAAATTTTACGACCTATGCCATTCGCTTTTTGAGTGAACAGCAAGAGGTTGTATTAAGTGCGTTTTTACAATGGGGAAAACCCGGAGAATATGAACCCGGACAAGTGGAACAATGGGAAACCTTAAAAGAAAAATATGGTGAAGTTTGGGAACCCATTCCTGTTGAAATATTATAGGTTAATCTCCCCTTAAATGTAGAGGCGAGGTCTTCTCGCCCTCATCCCCAAAATGTAAGCAAAGAGGGTTGGCAGACCCAACCCCTACGGTAAAATATTACAATTTCTAGTCAATCTTTTTTGCCTATTTATAACTATAAAAAGATGAAAAAAATTATTTTAATTGTGGGTTTAATTGTGGGTTTAATGTTCGGAGAAACCGATGCTCAAGCCGGACAGTTAGCCGAGCGTTTATCCAAATTTCCTGACTGGAATCATAAACCCATGATTCAAAAGGCGCAAGGAGATTTATATTATCCTCAGTGGATGGAAGGAGAGTGGGATGTGACCAGTACATTAGTCGATAAAGTCGCACCGATGGCTCCCAAGATCACCACTCCCGGCTTTGAAAAAAATGCTGAACGTCTGAATCAACCCGTTGAGTTTAAAGTTAGATTTAAAACAGTTCAATCGTTACCAAAGCTACAGATTTTTCCCTTAACTTTATTTTTAAATCAAGCCGGTTCAGAGGAACAAGAAGATGAAAAAATCTATCCTAATATAGTGGGTGATCGCGCGTTTAATGGGTTTAATATGGGGAAAGCCACGTTAGGAGAAAATGGGATTTTATCCGTTAAGGCAGATCCCACAAACCCGAATCGTTTAATTACAGTTTTACCCGGAAATATCGAACTGATTTCAACGGTCACAGGTCGGAGTTCTGAAACTCCCAGTCAAGATCAATTTATTGCCACCGAAATTAGTCAACAAGTCTTTGAAAGTTCATCTCAAATTTATTTGAATGAAGTGGAAACCACAACGGCTTACCAGGCAGAATTTGACGACAAAAATTCACCCAATGAGGTAAAAACGATTATCGGAGATCAAGTGACAGCCGTTTATTTATCTCCTCAAGATCCGAATTTTTTTGCAGCGAGTGGTCATCCAGTGGCGTTATATCGCTATCAATTAAAGTTAGTGAAGAAGGAATAATTAGAAACCGGGTTTCTGAAAGAAACCCGGTTTCTGGGTTAAAAATCGCAACAACGAAGGGTTTAAGGGTTGGGATTTATGAAATTTAAAGTCGGTTGTGAATTAAACTATCAAGTCAGTAGCAATACTACATTTATTTTCAATGTTAATGTTGCTAAAAGTGCCAATCAAACCATTTTAGAAGAACATTTGAACTTAGAACCGAATCTTAATCATGAAGAATATATTGATCCTAATTTAGAAAATCGTTATATTCGGATTAACGTTCCTTTAGGGAATTTAAGCTTATCCTATCATGCCATTGTTGATGTAATTTATGAAGAAACCAATCCCACAACGATTAATGAAGTTCCCATTGCCAAACTTCCCTTAGAATTGTTACAATATATTTATCCGAGTCGCTATTGTCAATCCGACCGACTAATGCGGTTTACTCAATCAGAATTCGGTCATTTATTGCCCGATTATTCCAGAGTAACGGCAATTTGTAATTGGATTTATGATAATATAACTTACTTATCGGGGAGCAGTGATCAACATACCTCTGCCTTTGATACGGTCACAGAACGGGCTGGAGTCTGTCGAGATTTTGCCCATTTAGGAATTGCCTTTTGTCGTTCTTTAAATATTCCGGCTCGGTTTGCATCGGGTTATGCTTATAAACTTCAACCTCCAGATTTTCATGCTTATTTTGAAGCATATTTAGGCGATCGCTGGTACTTATTTGATGCCACTCGCCTTGCTCCTCGCAATGGATTAATTAGAATTGGAACCGGACGAGATGCGGCGGATATTGCCTTTGCTACTATTTTTGGAATAGCAGAAATGAATCAAATGAAAGTGGAAGTAGACTGTTTAGAACCTTATTCTGATTCAGACTGTCCAGAATATACCCATCAAGCTATTAGTCATCAAGTGTTTTCATAGCATTGGAAAAAGTGAGAGTTTAGGTATAAAATTAAATTAACAATAACAAGTATAAATCATGGCAAAAAAACGGTTTGTGATTGAAATGGGAATGGGAGTTGATCAACATGGACAGGAACCGACGGTTGCCGCTGCAAGGGCGGTTAGAAATGCGATCGCCCATAATGCGTTACCTGGAATTTGGGAAGTAGCGGGTTTAAATCATCCCAATGAAATGATCGTCGAGGTGCAAATTGCTGTCCCCTATCCTGAACAAGTGAGAACCGAAGAAGTATTAGCGGTTTTACCCTTTGGACAGAAAACAATTACCGTTGAAACTGGGGGAATGGTAGTACAAGGACGGGCGATCGAAGAATTTCAAGATAAAAATGATGAAATGTTAATTGCTGTTGCGGCGGTGACCGTTTGGGTGGAAATGGCTGATTAAATTCAAGCAATTTGAAGGCATTTATTTCGGTTTTAAAATTAGTATTGTTTTTAGAAAATTGTCACTCAAATTGATCACAATTTTCTATAACAATAACGAGGGTTTATTAATCAGAAAAAACTATGAACTCCCCCACACTAGGAAACTTGAGGCCAGGCAATTTTAGCAGAGGAGTTTAAACGGGATAATACAAACCATCGCCGCGTCTGTGCCAACCAATACCACTGGGATCTTTTTGTTGACTCCAATGACTAAAATGTTCTGCACCTTTAGCGAATTCTTTTGAAACACTTCCTGTATTAACTCCTAACCGACGAGTGAGTTCTTCCTCCGTTTTGGGTGTCAACCTCAATAAACTTCTAGGATGATTACTATTAGCAGAATTCGAGGATCGACGAGTGGTTTCGGCTGAGGAGGTTTTATCTAATAACTGTTGCATTAAGGCAATTTGGCTTTTTAATAAATCAATATCTTCTTTAAGTAACTTAACTTGGTCTTGTACAATCTGTTCGACCTCTGTTCGCAGTTCAGAATTCAGTTGAGGTTGTTCCCCATCAAAGAACTGTTTAATCATTTGGACTAAGGCTGCACTTTCCGTTAAATTGTGCCGTTTCATGTACTGACGCAGCTTTTTGTGATAGTCCGGTGGAACATAAGTAACGGCTCTAATATTCTTTGTTACCATGAGTATGTTAAATTGTGCTACCTCAACACTAACACGACTGACAAACCAGTACGCTACTATGAGCATACTATTGACCAGGGATTAATGGCTGGGAACATCTAAGGGTTTTTGTATTTAGCTATATTAGCTTAAATTATCGAGTTTTAACTTTGAACTACAATAAATCTAAATATCAAACTTGAGCTATGATTGAAACCCCTGATTCTGAAAATTCTGCTTCGGTAGCTGAAACCTCCAATTCGCCAACATCGGTTAACTCTTCTTGGGTGCAGGGAATTGCAGAAAGTTGGAATCGCACAACCCAACATCTTAAACGACTTTTCCCGACTCAATCAATTGCTAAAACCTTTGTGCAATGGTTTAGTGTAAATGAAACACAAATTGCCGAAATTTTAGAAACAGTTCGGGCAGAACTTCCCACCACAGAAGCATTATTAATTGGCAAACCCCAAGCGGGAAAAAGCTCTATTGTTCGAGGGTTAACCGGGGTTTCCTCTGAAATTGTCGGTCAAGGATTTCGTCCCCATACTCAACACACCGAACGCTATGCTTATCCCTCGAATGATTTACCGTTATTGATTTTTAAAGATACTGTAGGTTTAGGAGATATTAATCAAAATACAGATACTCTTATTCAAGAATTAATCGGGGATTTACAGCAAGAAACCCAAAAAGCTAGAGTTTTAATTTTAACGGTTAAAATTAACGATTTTGCAACGGATACCCTCAGAACTATTGCCCAAGCTTTACGGAAAAAATATCCTAATATTCCTTGTTTATTAGCCGTTACCTGTCTCCATGAACTTTATCCTCCCCAAATCGATAACCATCCTGATTATCCGCCGGATATTGAAGATATCAATCGAGCTTTTGCTGAATTAAAATTGGCTTTTAAAAAGTTATATGATCAATCAGTTTTAATTGATTTTACCTTAGAAGAAGATGGCTATACTCCTGTATTTTATGGGTTAGAATCTTTGCGGGATACCTTAGCAGATTTGCTGCCTGAAGCGGAAGCGAGAACCATTCATCAATTATTAAATCGAGAGGTCAATCATCAACTTGGAAACCTTTATCGAGATGTGGGGCGACGGTATATTTTAGCTTTTAGTATTATGGCGGCAACGGTTGCGGCGGTTCCTTTACCCTTTGCTACCATGCCTGTATTAACTGCTTTGCAAGTTTCCTTAATTGGGTTATTAGGAAATCTCTATGGAAAAACGTTAAATCCATCTCAAGCTGGAGGTTTAGTGAGTGCGATCGCCGGAGGATTTTTTGCCCAAATGATCGGTCGAGAATTAATTAAATTTATCCCAGGTTTTGGTAGTGTTATTGCGGCATCTTGGGCGGCTGCTTATACTTGGGCATTGGGAGAAGGTGCTTGTGTTTATTTTGGAGATTTAATGGGAGGAAAAAAACCGGATTCTCAAAGAATTCAAATGGTTATGAAAGAAGCATTTAAAACAGCAAAAGAACAGTTTAAAGAAATTAATTTATCTAAATAAAGGAAGCCATATGACTAAACAGAAATTAAGTTAACGACAAAAACTCGGTTTCTAGTTAATTCTTAAGATTAGAATTTTTATTGTCTTCAATCTTACAAATATTAGAACGATAACTAATAGCATAAGTTAAATTGTGCTGATCGTTTTGCCAACTCATATTTTTATTTTTAAAATGAATCTTTCCTTGAGTATAACGATACCAAATATTTTCCATTTTCCTTAAATCTTCACAAGGAAGTTGAGCAATATCCTTTGAATTTAACTGAATAGGATCAGAATACTTTGGATTTTTACCTAAAGCTAATAACATCATCCTATAAGTTTGAAGTTCTGCTTTAGAATATTGCTTTGCTGCTAATAAATTAGCCAATCGTTCATAGTCAGGTTTTACCTGAATTTTTTCCGATAGGGTAGCCGTTCTAGCCATTCCAATGACTAAAGATGTAATCGATGCAATGACACCCAATGCCACAATAACCTTTTCTTGATGATCCATTTTTCCTTCAAATTAGTTTGTTATTGAGCTTTCTCCCTAATTTATAGGGCATAAACTGATACTAAAATCGCACGCCGAGAACTTTTTTCCTCCCTGTTCCCTATTCCCTACTATAATTTCTGATAACGACCTAACGCTAACAACGGGAAATAATGTTGGTAATAATGATATTTGATGTAAAAATGACCCGGAAAACCTGTTCCTGTAAATTCTGATTCATCCCAGCGACCATCCACAAGTTGGGTTGAAATTAAATAGTTAATTCCCTGTTCAATGACCTCCATTTCATACTCTTCGATTGTTTGTCCAGCCGCCATTAAACCGATTAATGCCCAAGCGGTTTGAGAAGCGGTACTGACACCTTTTCCTTTCAATTGAGGATCATTATAACTCTGACAAGTTTCTCCCCAACCTCCATCGGAATTTTGACAACTCACTAACCAATTCGCACCCCGTCTGATCATCGGTTTAAGAGAAGAATGACCCCACTCTTTATAAATAGGATGGATCACCGCTAATGCAGATAAAACCCCACTGGTTCCATAAATATAATTAACTCCCCAACGTCCAAACCAACTTCCATCACTTTCTTGTTCCTGTTTTAAATAGGAAATTGCCCGTTCAATGGCAGGTTTTAAGGATTTAATTTTAAATTGCAATTCCTCAGAATTGGGATCTAATTCTCCTAACATTTCAATCACTCTAGCCGTAACATCTGCGGTATTTGGATCAATCATGGCTTTTAAATCTCCATAGGGAATCGCATTAATCCAATCTTGATCATTATCAAGATCAAAAGCTGCCCAACCTCCGGCTTTACATTGCATTAACATCATCCAATTAATGGCTCGAATAATAGTTGCTTCTTTCAACGATTCATCAGGAATTTTTGCTTGATTTAAAGCCATAACAACAACCGCAGAATCATCTAAATCAGGATAAAATCGATTGGTAAACTCAAACGCCCATCCTCCAGGTTGTCCCTGTTTATTTTTAACCTTCCAATCTCCATAATCTAAAATTTGTTGACGAATTAACCATTTTGAACTGTTGACAATCGCAGAATGGTTAGGGTCAATTCCTGACTCAATTAATGCTCGAATTACCCACGCCGTATCCCAAACCGGAGAGACACAAGCTTGCATCCGATAGGTTTCTTCTGTTTCTATGGCAAAGTTATCAATCGCTTCTAAACCCCGTTGAACAATCGGGTCAGAGACGGAATAATTTAAGCATTTTAAAGCTAATAAAGAATTTAACATAGCGGGAATAATTCCAGCCCAATCCCCCGTGACTTCTTGTCGTTCTAAAATCCATTCTTCGGCGGCTTTTAAACCTTGTTCTCGCAAGGGAACTAGATTCAAGAATTCGGTCAATTTAAAAACTTGATCTAACCCGACAAAAATATCCGTCCAATCGTTATTTTTTGCTAAATCAAAATTAGCATTTTGTCGTCCTTTGACATAAAGCTCATCTAAATTTAAGCTTGGATCAAACTTAAAAACTGGCTTTTTATCAAAGACAATCAGCAAAGGAACCGTACTACTTCTCGCCCAACTGGACATTTCATAAATGGTAAAGGGGGAACCTTCAGGTAACAACATAATCCAAGGGGGAATCGATGGAATTCCTCGCCAGTCATAACAGCCAATTAACGCTAAATGTAGCTTGGTAAAAATCCGAGTTTGGGTAATTCCTCCTCGGTCTAAAATAAATTCTTTGGCTTTAATTAAAGCGGGATCGGTTTCTGATACCCCTAATATTTTTAACGCCATATAAGCTTCAACGCTGGTACTCAGTTCCCCACCATCTCCATAAAATAATTCCCAACCGCCATGATCTCGTTGTTGAGAACGAATATAGGTTTCAGCTTTATATAAAGGACGAGTTTTATCGGTTCCCCAAATTTTATGTAAGAGAATAATTTCTGATATAATAGTTACATTAGATTCTAATTCTCCCCACCAATAGCCATCAGGATATTGTTGAGATAATAAAAATTTTTGACTGGCTGCGATCGCATTTTCTAAACTTGTACTAGAAACTTGATTTAAGGTTTCCATCATTAACCGTTTCACTCCTGTTAATCCTTGTGAGGATATCCTGTTGTTATAGATTTTAGGTATTATAGCTGTTTTTAGTCGGATCAGCGATAGAAAATTGGACAAAAATCCTAAAAATAGAACAAGGTCTCAGGAAGGCAAAAATCAGCAACATCGCCAATATCTGTTATATTATTAGGTGCTCTCCCGATTTTATTTTAGTCTTTTCAGTTGAAGATGGAAAATTTAATTTTAATTTTAACGCTATTCTCTTTAATAATATGGATTATCTTATTATTATTTAGAGGAAATTTTTGGAAAGCAGATCAAAAGCTTCCACAGGTTCAACAGCCTTTATGCAATTATCCTAATGTTACTGTAATTGTTCCAGCTAGGAATGAAGCTGCATTAATTGAAACCAGCTTGCGATCACTTCTCAATCAAAACTATCCGGGGTCATACTCTATTATTTTAGTCGATGATCAAAGCCAAGATAAAACAGCAGATATTGCTCAAGAAACGGCTAAAACCTTAAATAAAATAGACTCATTAAAAATCATTACTTCTCAACCCTTACCTGCTGGTTGGACAGGGAAACTTTGGGCGATGGAACAGGGAGTTAAATCGACTCAACAGTTAATTAATCCTCCCGATTATATTTTATTTACCGATGCTGATATTGAACATTATTCTCAGAATTTAAAGCAATTAGTCGAAAAAGCCGAGACAGAAAAGCTAGAATTAGTATCCTTAATGGTATTATTACGTTGTCAAAGTTTCTGGGAAAAACTATTAATTCCCGCCTTTGTATTTTTCTTTCAAAAATTATATCCTTTTTCTTGGGTTAACCATCCTCAAAGTCAACTCGCCGCAGCAGCAGGAGGATGTATTTTAATTCGTCGGAATGCTTTAACCCGAATTGGGGGTTTACAAATTTTAAAACAAGCGTTAATAGATGATTGTTCCTTAGCACAAGCAGTGAAATTAACCCCCCAGGAGGAAGAAGAAAGAAAACCGATAACTCCGGGGTTTTCTATCAAGTGTTTCATCTTTCCTTTTACTTCTAAATTTTATACTCCGATTTGGTTAGGGTTAACAGAAACCACCCACAGTTTAAGACCTTATCCAAATTTAGCGAGTATTTGGGATATGGTGGCGAGAACAGCTTTTAGTCAACTGAATTTTTCCATCATTTTATTAGGTTTAACATTAATGGGGATGATTTTGATTTATTTAATGTTTCCTTTGAGTTTAATTTGGGGAATTTTACATCAAAATGTATTCATCATGATTTTAGCCATATTAACGGGGTTATTGATGCAAATTTCCTATTATCCTACCTTAAAACTTTATCATCTTTCGCCAATTTGGGGGCTAACTTTACCCTTAATTGGCTGTTTATATCTGTTGATGACCTTAGATTCAGCGTTACAATATTGGCAAGGAAAAGGAGGAAATTGGAAAGGAAGAACCTATCCCTAGTTAAGCTTTTGTCTCCATAGAATCTTTACTTCCTTCTTTAGATTGCATAGCTTCAATATCTAATAAATTCACAATAACCCCTGCAATGGGAACTGAAATAAATACCCCTAAAATTCCTGCAATTCTGCCACCAACCATGAGGGAAAAGAACAAAACGACTGGATTAATATTAACAGCACTTTGCATAATTCTAGGCGCAATGAAGTTATCTTGAATCTGTTGTAAAATCACACTAAAAAATAGAAGTTGTACGGTCAGCCACCAGCCACTTTGAATCAAAACAATTAAACTAATTGTTAAAATTCCCAGTGTGGCTCCTATCCCTGGGATAAAATCAAAAAAGCTAACAATAATTGCGAGGGAAAAGGCGAAAGGAATGTTCAAGATACTAAAGACGAGAAAACTAGCGGTTCCCAAAAAAAACGAGAGTAAAATTTGACCTCGAAAGAAGCCTAAAAAGCTTCTTTGAAGCGCTAATGAAAACTGATTTCGATGGCTATAAGGAATTAATTTTAAGAGGAAAAACCATAGCCTTTCGCCATCAACCAACATAAAGAAGGCAATAACAAAAATGATAATAAATGAAATGAACGCATTTGGTAAGGAAGAAAAAGCACCTAAAACAAAACTCATCAGCGAGCCCAAAGATTTATTAAATTCAGTTTCTATAGGAGCTAAATTAATATTAATTTTTCTATTCGTGAAAAACTCTTGTAAACGATCAAAAGGATTATCCGTTGAGGTTAAATTTTCAACAATCAGAGAAACAAGCTGTTGAAATTGATTGAAAAACATAGTTCCCAGTGCTAATCCGGTGCTAACAACTAGCAATAAACTGAGAAAAATAACGATTCCTAATGCCCATCCTCGACCCAAATATCGCTCTAAATAGCGCACTGGATAGTTGAGGAGAAAAGCTAAAATTGCCGCTAATATAAAGGTAAAAAGGATATTCTCAAAATATTTAAAAAGTTCAATGAATGCCCATCCAGAGGCAAAAAATAATAAAAACCGCACTAAACTATTGGTGCTAATACGATTCCAAAAAGCGTTATCCTGGGAATCAGGGGGTAAATTATTCATTGGGATGACTCAATTTCCGTCAACCTTGATATTTTAGCGGATCTTTTTGATTTAAGATACCACTTTCTTGATCATTTAAATATTCATTCTATAATAAAGCTTGAAAAGTAGTCTATCAATTTTGAAACAGAGGCGACTATGATTCGACTCAAACAATGGCAATGGGTGGTTTTGATTGCACCGATATCAATCATTCTAATTTTTCTGTTAGTATCGGCAGGAATTACAATTCATAATTGGAAAATTAATTGGATTTGGGGGGTATTTACCCTGATATTTTTAGGTTGGCGTTGGTTGTTAGTCAAATGGACTCAACCTTTAGTTAAACAGATGGAAACCGTCGTTGCTGAAGTCAATCTTGAACTCGAATCCCCTGTTAATCAACCTCCATTAAATGCTACTGGAAATCAAGTCACAATTCAAGTCGAAACCGCCTTACAGGAGATTTTAACCCTCGCCCAAAATGATCCGCCAATTTGGGAAGATAGTGCAATTTTTGGGAAACGCTGTCAAGCGGTGGTGACATCAATTGCTAATATTTATCATCCTGAAGTTAAATATCCATTGTTAAGTATTTATATTCCCCAAGCTTATCAATTAATTCGAGGAACTGTGGATGATTTAGATCGATGGATGGAAAAATTATCTCCAGTATTGAATCAAGTTACTGTTGGACAAGGATATGAAGCTTATCAAATTTATCAGAAATTAGAACCCTCCGCGCGTAAACTTTGGAGAGTGTGGAATTGGGCACAATGGTTATTAAATCCAACGGCTGCTTTAGCGCGAGTTGCCACTCAAAAATCGACCAATCAAGCGACACAACAATTGTTAGTTAATTTAGGTCAATCTTTACGAGAAGCCGCCTTAAGAAATTTATGTCGTCAAGCTATTATTCTTTACAGTGGAAATAGTTTACCTGTAACTGAATTTGTGGTTAATAATCCTTCTATTGTGCAAGCTAAAACCCAAACAATTCGAGAAATTTTAAACCAAACTGAACCGATTGAAACCTTACAACAAAAGCCGGTTAATTTACTCTTATTTGGACGGACTGGGGCGGGAAAAAGTAGTTTAATTAATAGCTTATTTCAAGCGGATAAAGCGAGAGTGGATGTGTTACCGAGTACCGATAAAATTAAAAATTATCAGTGGGAAATGGAAACGGGAGAAAGCCTTAATTTATGGGATACTCCAGGTTATGAACAGGTGAATCATCCTGAGTTACGAGAACAAGTTTTAGAAGCAGCAACCAATGCGGATTTATTATTATTAGTGACTCCAGCCCTTGATCCAGCGTTACAAATGGATGCCGATTTTTTGCAGGAAATTAAACAACAGGAATTAGAGTTACCTATTATTACAATTATTACCCAAGTTGATCGTTTACGTCCGATGCGAGAATGGCAACCGCCTTATGATTGGCAATGGGGAAATCGTCCCAAGGAAAAAGCCATTCGAGACGCAACACAATATCGCATTGAACAGTTAGGAAAGTATTGCGATCGCGTGTTACCCATTGTTACCCAAGATCGTCAAACTCAACGTTCATCTTGGGGAATTGATCTGTTATCCATTGCTCTTTTAGAAACGATTGATCCCGCAAAAAAACTGCGTTTAGCTCGCTTTTTAAAAAATCGAGAAGCCCGGATTTTAGCAACAGCTAAAGTTATTGATCATTATACCTTTCAAATGGCAACAACCCAAGGATTAACAGCATTATTAAAAAGTCCGATTTTAAGATTTATTTCCACCTTAACAACAGGTTCTACCACCTTAGCTTTATTACTCGCAGAACAAATTCCAGTCGAACAATTACCGGTTGTGATTGGTAAATTACAAATGGCTTATGACTTATTTTTATTATTAAATTCAGGAGAATCTGATGCACTTAATTTTGATTTATTGGCTCTCTGGCCGTTACTTTTAGAAAACCCTAATCCCCCTGACAAAAATGCTTGGGCTTTTGGTCATGCGTTAGTGGAATATTGGACACAAAAACTCACCATTGAACAAATGCAACAGCGATTTCAATTTTATATGAAGTAATAGAAAACGTTTGAAGAATGCCTGTATTCTTACAAAGAAATTAAAAAAGGTGTGTTATAGAATTTGAACACACCTTTAGGGTTATTAATAGCAATCACCCAGGAAGTTAAGGCAAAGGTATCCTTTCTACTGCCTTTTCTCGGTTATAAAAATCATGATTCAGCGTGTTGACGATACCAATCAATGGTATTTTTTAACCCTTCTTTAAAGGCAACTTCTGCCACAAATCCGAACTTTTCTTTAGCTCTGGTTGTATCCAAACAACGGCGTGGTTGACCATTAGGTTGATCAGTTTCCCAGACAATTTCTCCCTCAAATCCCATCAATTCACAAATCGT
>NZ_JBJUDF010000370.1:0-4335 GCF_046067725.1 Planktothrix sp. | reverse complement strand
CTAATTCTTCTTGTGTTTGATGTAATTGAGATTGATACCGCATCACATCAAATTGCGCTTGACTTAGTTCTTTTTTAAGTTCTGCTAATTCATGGCGGTTTTGATTGAGTTGAGTATGAGATTGTTGTAAAACTGTTTCGGTTTTGTTTAATTGAGTCTGAGATTGTGCTAAAACTGTTTCAGTTTCCTTGAGCTTAGTTTGTGATTGTGTTAACGCTGTTTCGGTTTCCTTGATCTTAGTTTGTGATTGTGCTAAAACTGTTTCGGTTTCATGTAACTGAGACTGAGATTGATCTAATAGAGATTCTGCGGTTTTTAACTGTCTTTTTGTCTGCTCTAATTCTAATTCAATAGACTCAGCTTTTTCTAATTCAGTTTGTTCTTCTTGCAATTGAATTTTTAAAGCTTTATTCTCTTTTTCTAACCGACGCAAATTCGCCCATTCTTGAAACGCCCAAGTTTTATAGAGGGAAGGTTTTAATAATTCTTGCCAAGAAAAATCAGGGGTTTGTTCAGGATGCCATCCTCTACTTTCAAGTTCTTGATAAAGTTCAATGGTTTCAGGAAAGTAATAGTCAATTAATGTTGGTCGCTGACTATTAGATGAAATGTCATTTTTTAATAAAGTCGGGTCGTAAGCGGTTGGAGAAGGATGACTTAAATCTACGTTAAACTTAGAATTAATGGTATCAATATAGGCAGCTTGGTCTTGAATAATTGTTGTCACGTTAGCCAATAGACAACGGTGTTGTTCCTGATTATAAAAATTCAGAATTTTTTGATTATAATGCTGCCAATACTTAACTGCTAATTCGGGCTGATTTTGAAAAACTTCATCTCCTCGCCGATACAAAGAATCAACCACTTCCCAAGGAGAACGATAAATTAATAAAAATTTAGCTTCCGGTAACAGTTTAGCCCAAAATTCTAAAAACAAAGTGGTTCGAGGTTCTTTCCATCCCCAAATCAAACTTAAAGCATTTTGTTCAATGATTTCTTTGGCTTGGTCAACAAATTCTTCCTGAATTTCCAGATGATCTTGTAATGTCCAACCCGCACTACTCACTCCTTGTGAGTCCAGAATATTCATGTGCAAATGATAAAAGTCAAGATTTTCAAAATGACCTTTAATATTGACCTGATCTGCACCTAATAAATTGCGACCAATATGAACCCCTGCACTCTGAAGAATGGATGCGGTTAAGGAGGTTCCTGAACGGTGCATTCCCGTGATAATGAAAACGGTTTGTTCGGTATTGGACTTCTGCATATAATTTAAGATCAACTAACTCCTATATTGTTTTCTATGGTATCTTGTAGAGTTGTATTTAGAAACCCCCTATGATGATTTAGGGAATCATCGTTTACTGACTCTATCCCCGGTTGAGTTCCTCAAACATCCTCTCAGGGTAGTTGCGAACTGAAGTTGAACAACCACAGCCAAGTGACTATCTGAAGTCATCTCTTCCTCTAAGCTATATTAATATTATATTGTCATTTTGAGCGTAGGTTTGCAAATTGTTGGCGTTAGTGAGTCAAAATCTTTGAGCATCCAGCCAATGAATTAGAAATCTTTCCTTTTTTGGGATAACTATTTTAATCAACGGGTTTAGAGCATGGAATGGGGTATTATTCAATCTGATTTACAGTTTGTAAATTCTGCCAAGCTGGTATCAAATCACCCTGCATCAATTGAGCAACCCCTAACAATACTTTAAATTCTGGTTGGTTGGGGTTCAAATCTAAAGCAGGTTTTAAAGCTATTTCTGCTAATTTTGGTTGTAAATTATATAAATAAACAAAGGCTAAATAAGCATGAGCGTTAGGGTTTATGCTATCTAATTTTGTTATAATTTTTAAGGCTGCGATCGCTCCTTTTGCATCTTGTTGTAAAACATTAGCTAAAGCTAAATTATACGCTAAATCTAATCGATTAGGTTCTTGTTTTAAACGATATCCTAACGCTATTTCCGCTTGATTAATATAATCTTGAACCGGATCATATTGATTAATTCGTCCTACCTCGGCAAAAATCGGATCTAACCCTTTGATTCCTTGGGGTAAATTCTCTGATAATGTTCTTAACTGAGTCACTAAATCTATTTCTGGTGCTGTTATTGGAGGAGCTTTAGAATTAATATTTAAGGTAATCTTAGGAGATTCTATTTGATAAGTTTCACCTGTTTTGCGGTTTAAATAAGTAACTTCTAACTGATAATTTCCAGGGATAAGATTAACCGGAGGAAGCATCGCCATCTGTTCTATCACTTGATAACTCTGATTGGATGAATTCCCATATAATTCTCCCATACCAATGCCATGATCATGAAGCCAAAATGATAAACCGTTTTTTTGGTCAGGAGTCAATCTCCAAGTTAAAATTACGATTCCTTCCTGTAATTGTTGTAATGATCCTTGCCATTCATAAGTAACAGGAACCGCAACTCCTGGGGGTGCTTGTTTAGGAATTAAAACTTGTTTTAGCTGTACTTTAGATAAGGATTGTTTTAGGGGTTCAACTTGTACAAACGGAATGATTCTTTGATATAAATTTAAAAAACTATTATCGGGTAATAACCATTGTTTTTTTAAGGAGAATTCGGGACTTTTTTCTAATATTTGCATGGTCATTTGTTGAGCATCTTGAACCCGATCAACTGAACCTTGTTGTCCAGTTTTCGTAACAAACCAAGACATTGAACGTACATCTTGTAAAACATTCTTTTGCTTTGTTCCGACTTGTCTAGCATACACTTGAGAATCTTGTAAACCCCCATAATAGTTTAAATTATGTTGATTAATTTCTGGGGTTGAAGGTAATACCCCTAAATTAGCTTTTAAATTCGGTTGAGATTGAATTATTTCTGCAATCACTTGTTCATGAGGCCAAGGATTTCCTAAATAAACATGATGCTCATTTCCAGGGTTTAAAGTTCTCATAACTTGTCTAACGGGATAACTGCCGATTGGCCATAAATTAAAAATCATTAATATTATGCCTAAACTAACCGTAAACCCGCGAATTTTCCGCCCCCATCGTTGCGGAAATAAAGTTAAAAAATAAGCTAAAATAATTGCTAAAACCGGAAGTAAGGGTAAAGTATACCGAAAATCCTTATTAATATTTAAGGAAGAAATAAAATATCCCCCAACCCAAAATAGAGATAACCATTTTAAGGATATCCAGTTTAAGTTTAATTTGGCAAAATCAGAAAAAGGATGATGTTGTTGATTGCCCGATAACGAATAATGTTTGATAATATAGAAAACAAGTCCAATAATCGGAATAATTAATAACGGCCAGGAAAGATGAGCCGGAACTAATTTAAAATAATAAGTCCAAGCGTCTAAACTGGTTAAAGCTGGATCGCCTTCTGCGATCGCCGAATCAACCGTTGCGCGTTTTCCAGAGGTTAACATTAATAACCAATTAGTTCTCGCCCAAGGAAAAATAACGGCGGTTGATAATAATAAAGCGATCGCTAATTGTAAAAAACGTTGCCATTGACGCTGTTTAAGAATGGTAGCGGTTATCCATAACAAAGGAATAAATAGGAAAAATAAGGCGGTTTGTTTGGTTAAAAGAGCTAGTCCAAAAGTTAACCCAAATCCAATAGAAAATCGCCAAGATTGATCGGATTTAGAAAACCACCATAACGTTAAGCAATAAAAACTTAACGTCACCATTGCCGTTAACGGATAATCTAATAAAAATTGTAACCGATGGTGATAAAGTCCGGGGAAAATTGCGCATAAAACCGTTGCCCAAAATCCCACAGTCGGGTTAAATAATCGCGTTCCTAAACCATAAACCGAAGCGAATAAAATTGCACTGAATAATAAATGAACGGCATTGGTTTGATCCGATCCTAATCCTAATAAATTTTGAAAGGGAATGGTTAATAAATAGGTCAAAGGTGGGATTTTCGGTGACAGCATCCACATCTGAGTCCACCAGTCCCCGGAAAACCCTTGGGGATGTTGCCACATTCGCCAATAATCTAGGGCACTATTGAGATAATCGGCTTGATCCCAAGCGGGCACCGAGTGATCCATCCTAAACCAGATGCGATCGCTCACGGCCACCAAAAGCCAAATTAAGCTGACCCCAATGAGTTCTACAGGGGGTTTTTTGTGCCTCATGCTGCTATCCCATCTGCTGTCTCATTCACTGTATCAAAAAATTTCTCTTCAGGGGGTTGCCAAACTCAATCAGATTTGCTAGATTAATAAAAGTGGAAAACAAGCCGGGATAGCTCAGTCGGTAGAGCAGAGGACTGAAAATCCTCGTGTCGGCGGTTCAAGTCCGCCTCCTGGCACTTTATAAAACCCCTT
>NZ_JBJUDF010000369.1:0-13789 GCF_046067725.1 Planktothrix sp. | reverse complement strand
CCAGAAAGCCGCCTATAGTGCGTTGCGCCGTCAGATTCCCTCCCTGGATGCCCAAATTCCAGATGTTATGACGGTCATCCAAACCGACTTTTTGCAAGCTCTTAAAGAAGTTAAACCCGCCGTGTTACGGTCTGTGGAAGTGGAATCTCCCCATGTGGCTTGGGATAATATTGGCGGACTGGAACAAATTAAACAAACCCTACAGGAGTCTGTGGAAGGGGCATTACTCCATCCTCAATTATATTTGCAAACTAAAGCCCAAGCACCCAAAGGCATTTTGCTTTGGGGGCCTCCGGGAACGGGAAAAACCTTATTGGCGAAAGCCGTTGCATCTCAGGCGCGAGCCAATTTTATTAGTATTAATGGCCCGGAACTGTTGAGTAAATGGGTGGGAGCCAGTGAACAAGCGGTACGGGAGTTATTTGCCAAAGCTCGTCAAGCCGCCCCTTGTGTGGTGTTTATTGATGAAATTGATACCTTAGCTCCTGCAAGGGGCCGTTACAGTGGGGATTCTGGGGTGAGTGACCGGGTTGTGGGACAAATCTTAACGGAGTTAGATGGGTTGCAAACGGGGGCAACGATTTTAGTGATTGGAGCCACTAACCGCCCAGATGCGTTAGACCCAGCTTTACTCCGGGCTGGACGCTTGGATTTACAGTTAAAAGTGGATTTACCGAATGCTTCAAGTCGTTTAGCGATTTTACAAGTCCATAACGATGAACGTCCTTTACAGAATGTGGATTTAGGCTATTGGGCCGAAGCAACGGAAGGCTGGAATGGGGCAGATTTAGCATTATTATGTAACCAAGCTGCACTGGGGGCAATTCGTCGTTATCGACACCAGGGCATGACTGACCCGGCTGAAATTCGGATTACAACCGATGATTTTAATGATGCTTACCAAGTGTTAGTTGAACAGCGTGCCACTTAATATTCTACTCTCCCACCTGTCATCCTGAACGAAGTGAAGCATCTCTGGTTAACTGGGAAGATAATCAGAGATTCTTCGCTACGCAACCAATGACCTAACCCACCTGTCATGCTGAACGAGCGTGAAAAGTTAAGTTCGGGAAATTTAATATGATTCCGATTTCTGTTACAACCCAAAAACTTACCTTTGAGGACTATTTACTCTATAATGACAACACCGACACCCGTTATGAACTCGTCGATGGAGAACTGATACCCATGAGTTTAGGGACGGGAAAACACGGGGCAATTACCGAGTTTTTATATGATCAATTCCGCGACCAAATTCGACAATTGCAACTTCCTTGGACAGCTAAACAAATGATAGTGGGAATTCGTTCTCCTCGTGGACGACGTTGGGAGACTTCCCGTATTCCTGATATTACTATATTATCTCAGGCACAATGGGAAACAATGGCGAATCGAGAAGCCGTCATTGATTTTAATGAACCCCCACCCTTTTTAGTCGTTGAAGTCGTTAGTCCGTCTACAAAAACCGATGATTACCGTTCCAAACGTTCAGAATATGGATTACTAGAAATCCCTGAATATTGGATAGTCGATCCTTTAGAAGAAAAAATCACTGTTTGTACATTAGAACATCAATTTTATGATTTAACGGAGTTTAAAGGCGATCATCAAATTAACTCTCCAACCTTTCCAAGTTTTAACCTAACCGTTGTTCAAGTATTAGCTGTAAAATGAGGTGTGTTTGTTAATTACCTTCACTAAATTTTAAAGAAGTAATAATTCTATATCAATTTTTTTGAATGGAGTGTATATTCTGAAATATTGATTTATTTGGTTGTCATCGTATAAACACCATCCCATTCTTCAGGAACAGACGTTTGTAGATATTGTTGCGATCGCGCAATATGAATTTGTACAGCCCGATCGTCTGGACGCATTCTTTTAGCTTCCTCAAAAATCTGAATGGCTTGTTTAAATTCTCTCGCTAAATAAGCAATTCTACCTTGATTAAAACAATCTAAAAATTCTTTTGTAGCTGAATCTAAAGCAATAGAACGGTTACTAATTAACTCATAAATACTCACCGCTTGCTGCTTTCCTTTGACTCGAACCCGATCTAATTCTCGCACCCAAATTTTATCCCTGCATAAATGATAGGTCATCTCACTAATAATAATATCACAGCCATATTGTTTAGTAATTTGTTCCAGACGAGAACTTAAATTAACCCCATCTCCAATTACAGTATAATCCATGCGTTTTTGAGAACCAATATTTCCTGATACCACTTCACCAGAACTCATCCCAATACCAATTTTAATTTGTGGTTCATCCGGTCGCATTTGGTTAAATTCCTTTAAGCGTCGGCGCATATCTAAAGCTGATTGTACCGCCATCCAAGCATGATTATCTCGCAAAGGAAGGGGAGCTCCAAAAACCGCCATTAACGCATCCCCAATAAATTTATCCAGAGTTCCTTCATGGGAAAAAACCGCTTCTACCATCGTTTCAAAATATTGATTTAATAACGCCACCACATCCGACGCTTCTAAATTTTCGGTTAAGGTTGTATACCCTCGAATATCAGAAAATAAAATAGTAACTTCCTTACGTTCTCCCACCATTAACGCATCTTCTCCTAAAGCCATCACCTGTTCAGCAACCCCCGGAGTCATATAACGATACATGGTGGTTTTCATGCGTTTTTCGCGGCTAATATCTTCTAACACTACTAACCCCCCTCGAACGCCACCTTCAGGGTTAGTCAGGGGATTAACGGTTAAATTAATACTGCGTTCAATTTCTCGAATTTGTTGTTTAGGATAAAAGCTTCCATTCAGTTGTAAAGGAGTCGGTTCTCCCCAAGGATAATAAATTTCAGCATGATACCGATCAGGAATCACTAAAGTGGGAACCAGTCCGCTAATTTTTCCATGAGGATCTTCCTGTTTAATTAAACCAACCGTTAAACTTTGTTCAGGAACATAATGACGCGCTCCATGGCGTAAACTATCTTCTAAACGGAATCTTAAATTTTCAATCGGTACGACTTCCCAGACATAACGACCGGTTAATTTTTCTTCCCAATATTGACGGATAATCCGATAGCTTTCGGTGGGGCAGAGTCCTTCCCCCATTTGAGGTTTAGGACAACCTAATAATTCTAAAGCCGCATCATTAATCGTGACAATTTTACCTTGTAAATCTGTTGAAATTACCACATCAGAAAGACTTTGTAAAATATCTTTCTGATATTGTTTTTCAACCATTACATTTTCAAATAACTGAGCATTTTGTAACGCAATTCCCGCCTGAGCATTAAAGGCTCTTAAAAACTCTTCATCAGAATTAGTAAAACTGCCTTTATTCTTATTAATTAACTGCGTTACTCCAATTAATTCTCCCGCTCCATTATAAACAGGCATACATAAAATATTACGGGTTTGATAACCTGTTCTTTTATCCGTTGTCGGGTCAAATCGAGGATCAGAATAGGCATCAGGAATATTCAAAACTTGACCTGTAGAAGCTACATATCCGGCAATTCCTCGATTCGCTGGAATCCGAATTTCCATCATGGTAGAACCATCGGCGGTGGCTACTTTTGTCCACAATTCCTGAGTTTCTTTTTTTAATAAAAATAACGTGCTGCGATCGGCTTTCATTAAATCTCGCGCCTGTTCCATCACCGCTTTTAAGGTAGTTTCTAAATCCAAACTTTGCCCCAAAGTTGTTGTTGCTTTTAATAATGCAGCGACTCCCCGTTGATTCCGGGCAGCAACAAAAAAGGATTGACAACTTTCTAAAATAATTCCAATCGAATCAGCAAAGGCGCGAAATTGCTGTTCATCTTCTTCTGTAAACCCTAAATCTCCCGCTTTATTTAACAATCGAACCACGGCCACCGCTTCGGTCGGATTTTGTAAGGTGAAAATCGGCATACACAGAATACTGCGGGTCTGATATCCCGCAGGTTCATCCACTTCTGCCTCAAATAATAAGCAATTGTGGGCGTCCGCCACATTCATTGCTTCCCCAGTGCGGGCAACATACCCTAAAATTCCCACGTCCATCGGTAAACGGACTTCTTTCGCTTGTCCGGTTTCTTCATCAACTTTCGTATACCAAAGTTGATTTTTACCCCGATTAATTAAAAAAATGGTTGTACGATCCGCTTGTAAAACTTGACCAATTTTGAGGGTAAAGGCATCCAGCAATTGTTCTAATAAACTTTCAATCGCTTCATTATTAATCAGATCAATTGCCCGTAGAAATTGCTGGAATTCTGCGGTAATAAAATCTAAAATGCAAATAAATTCCCCGATTGGCAGATTTTTAACACGCGCTGCCAAGAGGCCCATACGATCCACTTGTGTCAGCGTAGCTAAGATGCTACCAGCATTAGAAAAAGTCATGGGAAGGGGATAGTTTGGGTGACGGATATAGAACGGCTGAACTCTGATTCGAGAGGGTTAAGTGGCTTTGATGGAATACAACCTTCCCAAGAAGCGAGAGTGTGGAATGCGTAAATAATAACAGACAAAGGATGGTCATGGCTGCCATCCTAATATAGCAGTCTAATCGTTCAGGTCAATTCTAAGCAACCGATGGCAAAGAATAACGACTGAGAATCCCTTGATAATAGGAACGAAGTTGTTGGGTGGCGGCGGCCCATCCCCAACGTTCGGCTTCTAAACGGGCATTTTGACGTAAAGTTTCTCGTTCTTGGGGATTGGCAAATAACCGTTGTGTCGCTGTAATCGCTCCTTTCTCGTCACGGGGATCAAACAAATACCCATTAACACCATCGGTGACAATATCAGGAATTCCCCCTGAGCGAGCCGCGACTACCGGAGTACCCGCCGCCATGGCTTCTAATAAAACTAACCCTAACGTTTCGGTACGAGAAGGAAAAATAAACGCATCGGCTGACGCATAGGCGGCGGCTAACTCTTTCCCCCGCAGATAACCGACAAAATGGGTCGGGGTTCCTTGAAAATGGGCTTCTAGGACTTGACGATTGGGGCCATCTCCAACGAGGGCTAAACGAGCATTGGGAAGGGTTTCCAAAACAGGTTTAATCCGTTCAATTTCTTTTTCGGCTCCCAAACGACCCACATAGAGTAATAAATGACAATCCGGGTTTCCCAAGCTGAGGCGATCGCGCATTTCCACACTGGCTAAGCAGGGTTGAAACAGGTCTGTATCAACTCCCCGTTGCCATAAATCCAGCCGTTCAATCCCATGATTTCTGAGTTCTTCTACCATGGCCGTTGAAGTACAAAGATTTAATTGGGCTTGGTTATGGGCTGCTCTTAACATACTCCACAATAGCTCCTCCAACATTCCCAAACCATAATGATGCAAATATTGAGGTAAATGGGTATGGTAGGATGCAACTAAAGGAATATTTAATTTTTTCGCATAATATAATCCCCCTAACCCTAAAATCGCCGGATTCGCAACATGAATTAAATCCGGTTGAAATTTTTCTAATTCCACCCCGATACCTGGATGGGGAATTCCTAATTTTAATTCGGGATACATCGGTAGAGGAAAGCCTTCTACCCCATAAATTCGAGCACCTTTATATTCCGTGAGTCCCCCTGCTGGTGAAATGACTAATACTTCGTCTCCCAACCGTTGTAACTGTTCAACCGTATGACACAGCCGCGTCACGATCCCATCAATTTTGGGCAAAAAGGTCTCCGTGAAAAGAGCGATTCGCATAAAAGCTATACACTGACATCAATAGTCCTAGCTTTCTCATCATCTCAGAATTTGTCATTGCTGTTAATGGTTGCCTGTTGACCGTTGACTATTGACGGTTACCTTGTACAAACGCGCCGTACTAACTCCCTCCCCTTCTCCTCCCCTGCTCCCCCTGCTCCCCCTGCTCCCCCTGCTCCCCCCACTCCCCTGCTCCCCCCACCCCCCTTCCCTGCTATATCATAAAAAAATAGTAATTTTTTGCCCGATTTTGGGGTTAGATTGTAACAATGACAGTTTCGGAAACTCGTTCTATTTCTCTGGTTGATCTGGCTCAAAAAACTCGTTTAGCAGCCCAGAAGTTAGGGGGATTATCAACAAAAGAAAAAAATCAAGCCATTGAAGTTGTTGCTCAAGCTTTAGAAGCAGCAGCACCAGAAATTATTGCCGCTAATGAAGCGGATTGTCGTGCCGCAGAAGCGGAAGGAATTGCCAAACCGTTATATAATCGTCTTAAATTTGATGCAACTAAATTAAAGAGTACCATTACTGGATTACGAGATGTTGCAAAATTACCTGATCCCGTGGGAGTGGTACAAATTCATCGAGAATTAGATCAAGGGTTAAAACTGAAAAGAATCACTTGCCCTTTAGGGGTTTTAGGGGTAATTTTTGAAGCCCGTCCTGAAGCGGTCATTCAAATTTCAGCTTTAGCCATTAAATCGGGAAATGGAGTTATTTTAAAAGGGGGAAAAGAGGCGATTCATTCCTGCCAAGCTTTAGTCAATGCCATTCGTCAAGGATTATCCAAAACTGCTGTTAATCCTGATGTAGTGCAACTTTTAACCACACGGGAAGAAATTTTAGAATTATTGCGATTAGATGATTATGTAGATTTAATTATCCCGCGTGGTTCTAATTCTTTCGTTAAATTTGTTCAGGATAATACTCGAATTCCCGTCTTAGGTCATGCCGAAGGAATTTGTCATATTTATATTGACAAATTGGCAGATCTTCAAAAAGCGATCACTATTACGATTGACGCAAAAACTCAATATCCGGCTGCCTGTAATGCCGTAGAAACCTTATTAGTTCATCAAGACATTGCCCATAAGTTTTTATTAGAAGCCGTCACCGCATTACAAGCTAAAAATGTAGAATTGCGAGGAGATACAAAAACCTTGGAAATTGTTAATATTAAACCTGCTATCGAGGAAGATTGGTCAACGGAATACAGCGATTTAATTTTATCGATTAAAATTGTCGGTAATTTAGAAGAAGCGATCGCTCATATTAATACTTACGGTTCCGGTCATACCGATGCTATTATAACAGAAGATCAAACCGCAGCCAATCTATTTTTAAATCAAGTAGATGCCGCAGGCGTTTTCCATAATTGTTCCACTCGTTTTGCAGATGGATTTCGTTATGGTTTCGGTGCAGAAGTGGGAATTAGTACCCAACAAATGCCCCCTCGCGGGCCCGTTGGTTTAGAAGGATTAGTCACTTATAAATATCAAATGGTTGGGGATGGGCATATTGTAGCAACCTATTCAGGTCAAAATGCTAAATCCTTTACCCATCGAGACTTGTAATACCAAATAAAACCCCCAACCTTTAATTAACAAGGTTTAGGGGGTTGTCAAATCATGATTTAAGAAATTAAAGACAAATAAAACAAGATTCCATTGAGTTATGAATCCTGTTGGTTTTCTGGATCTAATAAGCTCCATTATTTTTAGGAAAAATCACAACACCAATGGTCTTGATAACTATCCATAAATCTGTCCAGAAATTCTTAAAATTGACATAGTATAAATCGATCTGGACGCGACGAGGATAGGGAATATCATTACGTCCTGAAACTTGCCACAGTCCAGTAATTCCAGGTCTAATGGTTAGAATTTTATCCATGTGGCGACCATATTTGTGTAGTTCTTCCACCACTAGAGGTCTAGGGCCGACTACACTCATATCCCCCATTAAAACATTCCAAAATTGGGGAAATTCATCTAAGCTGGTCACTCGTAAAAACCGACCGATCCAAGTAATTCTAGGATCATGTTTAAGTTTGAAATTATTCTGAAATTCTTCCCGCAAATGGGGATGAGTTTCCATCATCTGCGCTAACATTTCATCGGCATTACTCACCATCGTTCTGAATTTAATACATCCAAACAGCTTGCGGTTTTTTCCGACTCGTTCCTGTACATAAAAAACTGACCCTGGAGAGCTTAATGCAATCAGCAGAGCCAAAATTAGATAAACCGGAGCAAACAAAATCAGAACAGACAGAGAAAAGACAATATCAAATGCTCGCTTAAAAAATTCCTCGTCTAAACGCTGTCGAGACAGGGGGCGAGGTATGGCCCGATCAGCCAAGGGCAAAGCCCCCCGCCTTGTGAACCCACGCCGAAGTCCCTTACCAAAGATGAGTTGGCTATTGGCAGTCATCTTACTCCTTCAATTCACACCACACACAGTCCTGATCATAAAGCCTCAAGACACCCAATATAGGTAATTCGGCTTTAGTTCGTCAAAATTCGGATGAAATCTTGTTCCTGACAGAAGGGAGAAACTCCAGTGGAGAAAGGAAAACTCCCCCAATCATCATCTCCCATGAGAAGTATCTTAGGGTGTGATATCCTCTGTGATCACAAACAAGTTTTTACAATCCGAAATCAATTGGCATTTTAGCTGGTTTTCGCAAGAGTCCTCACACCTGACCTATAGGATTAGGGTAGGAATTCCGCCTCCATCAGCACAATTGCTTTTGATGTAACAATGTTATTACATAGATTAGGACGAATCAGATAGAAAGCCTACAGTCTACGATCACAGACAAGATTAGATATTTTACCTGATATTTCCCGATTGAAATTGTTGCCAACAATGCTCCACAAATCCCCAATAATGTTCTTGGAACTGTTTGGGGTTGAACCCAGAGGCGTTTAATCGCGCCATTTCCGGGTTAAACTTCTCCCTAGACTCCTCAAAGGCTTCTATGGCTTCTACCAATGCCTGTTCGGTTTGGGTAGCAAACAGTAAACCTGTGGCTGAATCGGGATATTGTCGCAGATCTCGCACCGTTTCTAAAGCACCTCCAGCACCGTAAGCAATGACTGGAGTACCGCAGGCTTGAGCTTCTACTAAAGCAATGCCAAAATCCTCACAGGAAGCGTAAACAAAGGCTTTGGCATCCTGCATATACTGTTCTACCACTTCCGATGGTTGCCAACCTAAGACCTGTACATTGGGTTTAGCCATCTGCTGAATGGCTTTTAAATCGGCACCTGTACCAATGACTACTAACGGATATCCTAAACGATTGAAGGCTTGCACAATTAATGAAATTTTTTTATAACTAACTAAACGACAAACGGTTAAGTAAAAATCTTGTTTTTGTGGCTGAAACTGAAACCGTTCCACCTGAACTGGTGGATAAATTACCTTTGCTGACCGACGATAGCATCGCCAGATTCGTCGAGCGGTATGTTTAGAATTAGCAATAAAATAATCAACCCGGTTTGCTGAAATCACATCCCATTGTCGCAACCGATGCAGTAAATAGCGGGTGAGCAATCCTTGTAGTCCTTTTCCCGCTAAACTACTATTGAGATAGTCAAAGGTTAAATCCCAGGCGTAGCGCATTGGGGTATGACAGTAACACAGATGGAGTTGATGAGGACTGGTGAGAACACCTTTAGCCACAGCATGGGAAGAGGAAAGAATGACATCATAAGCTCGAACATCAAGTTGTTCAATGGCTAACGGAAGTAAAGGCAAATATTTCTGCACCCCAGAACGTGCAAAGGGAAACTGTTGCAGAAAGGTTGTACCAATGGAACGTTGATATAAATAACTGTGAGGGTTTGTTGATTCAAAATCAATTAAGGCATAAACATCTGCCTGAATATGCTTGAGAATTTCCTCAACCACGAGTTCAGAACCTCCCGTCGCCAGAGGTGTTAACCATTCATGAACCAGTGCATAGGTTAACGACACAGCCAATATCCCATCCAAGAGTGCAAGAATTAATATCGCACAGCTTGGGAATTCCAGAAAGATTGAAACGACTCAAATTGTTCAAATTTCGATTGGTTGCAATAGATCAAATCCTCGTGGGTTTACGCTGGGGCGGATGTCAACTACCAACTACCATCTCCTCTGTGTAGAAAAAATAAAGAATCACTAGAAATTCCCACGTTTCCTGCATTTAGTGTTACTTTAAAGGCAGAGAGTATTGAATTGATCTTGCTCAGGATGTTCCCAGAAGCAAAGGCATCCCCGTTGAAGGAGCGAACCAATTCAATCGATCTCCCTGATTTAGGGTAAAGAAAGCCACCAGCAATTAATTAAAAAAAAGATTAATTCAATATGTCCAGATATGACTCTCACTTACGATGTTCGTTCTGTGGTAAATCTCAAGAGCAAGTTCGCAAATTAATTGCAGGCCCCGGTGTTTATATCTGTGATGAATGTGTTGAACTGTGCAACGAAATTTTAGAAGAAGAGTTTTCTGACCGACATAAAGCAACAGTTTCAAACGGGCGTCAGTCAGAACCGCGTTCCTCCAAGCAGTCAGCCAGCCCCCGATTTTCTTTAGCTTCAATTCCCAAACCCATCGACATTAAAAATTATTTAGATGATCATGTCATTGGTCAAGATGGGGCTAAAAAGGTGCTATCTGTTGCGGTTTATAACCATTATAAACGCTTAAGTGTTGAAAAATTAAATGGGTCGGATTCAGCAGCCGATGATGCTGTGGAATTACAAAAAGCGAATATTCTATTAATGGGGCCAACGGGCTGTGGTAAAACCTTACTTGCCCAATCTTTAGCAAAGTTATTAGATGTTCCCTTTGCCGTTGCTGATGCTACAACCTTAACAGAAGCTGGCTATGTGGGGGATGATGTTGAGAATATTTTATTACGATTGTTACAAGTCGCTGATTTTGATGTTGAAGCCGCACAACGGGGAATTATTTATATTGACGAAATTGATAAAATTGCCCGGAAAAGCGAAAATACCTCGATTACACGAGATGTGTCTGGGGAAGGGGTGCAACAAGCGCTATTAAAAATGTTAGAAGGCACCATTGTTAATGTTCCCCCCCAAGGCGGACGCAAACATCCCTATCAAGATTTTATCCAAATTGATACCAGTAAAATTCTATTTGTTTGTGGTGGTGCTTTTGTCGGTTTAGAAAAACTGATTGAACAACGCTTAGGTAAAAAATCTCTCGGTTTTATTCAGCCTCCCGAACTTAACAAAATTTCTGTTTCTTCCCCACAATTTGATGAAATTCTTAAATATGTTCAACCTGAAGATTTAGTAAAATTTGGTTTAATTCCTGAATTCATTGGCCGACTTCCGGTTTTAACTCGTGTGACTCCGTTGGATGAAAGTGCATTAATTTCCATCTTAACGGAACCCAGCAATGCTTTAGTTAAACAATATAAAAAGCTATTACGCATGGATAATGTGCGTTTAGAATTTGAACCGGAAGCCTTAAAAGCCATTGCCAAAGAAGCCTTCCGTCGTAAAACCGGAGCGAGAGCATTACGGGGAATTTTGGAGGAATTAATGTTAGAAGTCATGTATGAAATTCCTTCTCGAAAAGATGTGGTTCGATGTGTGATTACCCAAGAAATGGTAGAAAAACGTTCTACCGCAGAAGTGCTCTGGCATCCCGCTTGGCATCGACAACATGAATCAGCTTAATCTTCTAAATTCATAAAATCAATTAACTTGCCTCTATAAATTAACAGTAAACTTATAGGGGCAAGTTGATCGAACCTTAACGTGGAAATGATTAAACTTTCAGCCTTCAATAATAGTTTAATTGAAGTTCGACTGATTGAAGGTCGGGATGAAGCTTATATTAATGTTAATGAACATTATTTTTCTTTAGAGACAGGAATAAAACTTAATATTTCTTCAGCGTTGCAAGAAGGAGTTAATCTGTTAAATTTTAAGGTCAAAACTTACTCCTTACCCGAACGAATTATAAGAGGATTAGTCAGTAAAGATTGGTGTGGACGATTTGAACTTTATATTGATGGGAAATTAGCTGGAACCTACAGAAAAAATGGCGGTGTTTTTATGGGTTCCTGTGAATATACCGTTGCTGAAATTGAACTCAATATTAATATTAATCCACCAGGCCCCACTCAAGAAGAACTTTTACGGCAGATTATTAACCGTTTACAACAAATTCCAGGGATGACCCCCGCTAACCCTACAGATGTTCAATATTCTACCCCCTATCTGATCCTAAAATCTAACATCAAAATTCACACCTGGAAAAATCTAGCCGGAGTGGATCATGTTTTCTTAATTGATCCTTTAGAACGTTGTCGTTTTGCAGGTTATGTGGGATGGATTCATGCTCAAAAATTCTATCAAACTTTACAGAAAATTCAGAATGATTTTCTGCCTTCAGCATGAGAAATCACCCTCAATTCAATCTTAACCCATCCGTGATTGGGATAAAAGGAGAAAATAAAATTGCTAGAATCTGATAACTAATAACTGCCAATCCAATCACTATTATTGAGCCGCAACAAGTGTATTTCCAACCACTTCACCCTTTAACATTCGTCCGGCGGCTTCCAATAATTGTTCCTCTAAATAAGGCTTGGTAAAGTAACCTCTTGCCCCTAAATTAAACGCCATTTGACGGTGACGATCCGCCCCCCGTGACGTTAACATAGCAATAGGTAAATTCGTTAACACCGGATCTTTTTGCATCCGAGATAATAACTCCAATCCATCCATCCGAGGCATTTCAATATCGCAGAACACGATATCACAAGGTAAACCAGATTTCAGTTTTTCCCAAGCTTCCTTACCATCTCGCGCCTCTTCTACGCGATAACCTGATTTTTCAAAGGTAATCGACAACAGTGAGCGCACCGTAATCGAATCATCCACAATCAATACAGTCGGTTCAGACTTAGCAGGAGGTAATTCATCCACAGGGGTTCCCATCTGCCAAATCTTGCCTGGCGCATCCTTGCGAATGCGACCCATCGCCAAATCAATCAATTCCAGCACATCAGCGATCGCCACAATTTGACCATCCCCTAACACCGTAGCTCCAGCAATGCCAATCGGTTTCGGAACAGGCCCTTCTAGGGGTTTAATTACAATTTCCTGTTCAATCAACACTTGATCAACTTGTACCGCCAAATAATGACTTGAAGACCGCAGGACAATCACGGAAATCATATCTTCCTCAGCACTGCTGCCATAAACATTCCCCCGACCCAAATGGCGATGATAAGTCAACAATTCTCGCGCCGGACGGAGCGGTAAAATCGTTCCTCGCCACTCCAAGGCTTTACTGCTATCCTCCATGATCCGAATTTGTTCACGGGGGACATCAATCATATCTTCGACCCCATCCATCGGGAAAGCAATCCGCACCCGATCACTCACACAGCATAACGCCCTGGAAATACTCATATTCAAGGGTAAGCGAATGGTGAACGTTGTGCCTTTCCCCAAAGTCGAATCCGTGGTAATCGTACCTCGAATATCGGTTAAACTGGTTCGCACCACATCCATCCCCACCCCACGACCGGCGTATTCATCTGCTACCTCCTTCGTGCTAAAGTTCGGCAAGAATAACAAATCATAAATCTCAGGATTGCTCATACTTTCAGCTTCTTCCGCCGTGATCAATCCCTTTTGAATCGCCTTATTCTTCACCCGATTGACATCAATACCACTACCATCATCGGAAACCGAAATAATCGTTTGGTTTCCTTGGTGAAACACCCGAATCGTAATCCGACCCACTGCGGATTTTCCCGCCGCCAGACGCACATCCGCAGGTTCAATTCCGTGGGTAATCGCATTATTAACTAAATGAATTAACGGGTCATGCAGCTTACCCAATAACATTTTATCAATTAAAGTATCTCGACCCTCCACAAACAATTCAGCTTGTTTGCCACATTTAATCGAAATATCCCGCACCGGACGTTTGAGCGCGTCTGCTTCAATGGCAAAAGGCTCCATTCGCGCCCGATTTAACCCTTCTTGCAACGCGGTTGTAATCCGTCGTAACTCACGGGTCACTTGATCCGCTTCTTCCACTAAAAATTCAATATCCGCCGACGACTCCCGCACT
>NZ_JBJUDF010000368.1:0-14913 GCF_046067725.1 Planktothrix sp. | reverse complement strand
CCTATATACGGGATACAGTTGGAGCTACCACTGTATGCTACTGCCGAGTCAGTTCAACAAAACAACGAGACGACCTCGATAGACAAGTTGCCTATATGCAATCAATCTATCCAGATGCAGAAATTATCCGAGACATCGGTTTAGCCTCCTCTAAAAATATTTGTTAAAATTGATAAAATTACTTGAATTTTTGCTTGTTGTCTCTTTTTTTAACATCCATCATGATTAAGCGACGAATCTCGAAAGTATGGATTTTACCAGTGATCGCGTCTGGGGCTTTGTTGGTGGGTGTATTTTTCCCCCTAACTCAATTTCAAGAGTGGAAAAAATCATTCCAGCAAGCTCCGGCTTCCGTTTCACAAATTCCTGAATCAGAGGTTTTAAAACTGGCTTTATTACCCGTTGAACAACGTCAAACGGAACTAGAAACTCTTATAAAAAAAAATCATAATGTTCTCGAAACCAGTCGGGCGCGATATTTATTAGCGAGTGATTTTTTAGAGGAAAAACCCGAAACAGCCCTGCAATTATTAGAAGGATTAGAAAAAGATTATCCGATTTTGGCAGGTCATATTTTAGCGAAACGAGCGCAAGTTTATGAACGTCTGGGAGAAGGGGAAAAAGCCGAGAAAACTTGGCAGGAATTATTAACGAATTATGGTGATCAACCCATTGGAGTAGAAGCTTTATTTGCTTTTGGTAAAATTAATCCTAAATATTGGGATCAAGCGATCGCTCAATTTCCCAGTCATCCCCGAACCATTGAAATTGCTCAAAGTCGCCTCAAACAAAATCCGAATCAACCGGAATTATTATTATTAATTGCTCAACATGGATTATATTTAAAAGATTATGGAACCTATGTTGCACAATTAAAAGCTAAATTTGGGAACCAACTGACTCCAGAACAATGGGAAATGGTAGCGTTTGGATCGTGGGAAAAACAAGATTATGGAAAAGCCGCGATCGCCTATTCTAAAGCTCCCAAAACTCCTAAAAATCTCTACCGTTATGCCAGAGGGTTATGGTTAGATGATAAAATTCCTGAGTCTCGAATTGCCTATAAACAGTTAATTAATACCTTTCCTAATGAGATTGATCCTCAAGGAGAAGATGCCGGATTTGGGTTATTAAGATTATCGAGACTGTCCGATCAAAAAGAAGCTTTAGGGTATTTAGATCGAGTTATTACTCAATTTCCTCGCCATGCCGCAGAAGCATTATTAGATAAATCGAAACTCTTAGATAAAATGGGTTCAGAAAAATCAGCTTCAGAAACTCGTCAACAATTACTCAGTCAATATAGTGAGTCTGAAGCCGCCGCTCAATTGCGTTGGGAACAAGCCCAAAAAGCAGCAAAAGCCGGAAATTTACAAGCAGCATCCGACTGGGCAAAACAAATTTCTATCAAAAATCCTGATAGTGAATTAGCTCCAGAAGCCACATTTTGGGTCGGTAAATGGGCAGAAAAAATCGGCAATTCTCAAGAAGCAAAAAAAGCCTATGAATATATTATTGTGCGTTATCCTTCCTCTTATTATGCTTGGCGTTCTGCGGTGCATTTAGGATGGCCTGTGGGAGATTTTACCACCGTTCGACCGCTCTCTCCCCATGTTGAACATCCAGAGATTCGAGAAGTACCTCCGGCGGGTTCTAAAACTTTGCAAGAACTGTATGCGTTAGGACAAAATCAAGCCGCTTGGACGCTCTGGCAAACCGAGTTTAAAAATGCCATGCAGCCTTCGGTTTCTGAACAATATACCGATGGGTTAATGCGAATGGGAATTGGGGATAATTTAGAAGGAATTTGGATGTTATCGAGTTTAAGTCGGCGAGATGATCCCCAAGAGCGATCGCAATATTTAGACTTAAAACAAAGACCCGCTTATTGGGAAGCATTATATCCTTTTCCCTATTTAGAAACCATTGTAAATTGGTCAAAAAAACGGCAATTAAATCCGGTATTAGTTACAGCTTTAATTCGTCAAGAATCCCGGTTTATGCCTCAAATTCAATCCGTTGTCGGGGCGACAGGATTAATGCAAGTCATGCCAGAAACAGGGGCGGAGGTGGCTAAACAAATTCAATTAACCAATTATTCCTTAGAAAATGTCAATGATAATATCAATTTAGGAACCTATTATCTGGATTTTACCCATCGAGAATATAATAATAATTCCATGTTAGCCGTCGCTAGTTACAATGCTGGGCCGGGTGCTGTTTCGGATTGGCTAAAACGATTTGGCTTTCAAGATCCTGATGAATTTGTGGTTAAAATTCCTTATCCTGAAACCCAAGGTTATGTTAAATCGGTGTTTGAAAATTACTGGAATTATCTCAGAATTTATAATCCCGATATTGCCCAACGTTTACAAGAACATCGTGCTAATTATAAAAATTAAGGAGGATTTATGGAAGCTGAAGCCTCTTATACCTTAGCCGTTGCTCAAGAAGGATTTGAGCGATTTAAACAAGGGATAGCTATGGGACAATGGGAACCTTTTTTAGAAATGTTGACGGAAGATTGTACGTTTTCCGTGCCCGCAAGTTCCTACAAAGGCAGCAATCAAGGCAAAACAAGATTAGCTCAGTTCTTAAATTATGCCACTGAATCTGTCTTTAAAAAGGGTTTAACGTTAACCTTACAACGAATAACTTATAATGAAACAACGGTGGTTTTTGAAGTGATTTCAAAAGGGGAAATGTGGGGTAAACCTTACCAAAATCAAGCCGCTATTGTATTTGATATTCAAGGCGATCGCATTTGCAGTTACCGAGAATATTTAGCAATTATTTATACCTTACCTTCCTAACAAAAATTAGATGAAATCTTTAAATATTTAATACAAATATAGCAATCCTATTTGATTTAGGGTAGGGGCAATTCATGAATTGCCCCTACGGTCAGGGTTTTAGTCATAGAGGTGATTACAACCGATTTAGACTTGCTATAGTTGATCCGGTTACTAATCATTTTTTTCTATCCCCTATTCCCTGTTCCCTGCTATATTGAACGAATTAAACGAATAAATTGACAAGGATAACCGGAAACATGACTTTTAAAACTTCCTAATTGTTGAAATCCAGCTTTTTGATAAAAGGCGATCGCGCGTTGATTTCCCGCCATAACAATTGTATAAGCGGGCGAACCAATCAGCCTTAAAGCTAAGTTTAATAACCGTTTACCAATGCCTTGATTTTGATAATCAGGATCGATATATAATAAAGCAATACAGTTGCGATTGATCGCAACAAAACCAACAATTGTTTTCCCTTTATAAGCTACAAATTTATCATAAATATTGCAAATTTGCTCAACATTGGGATTTTGCGCCAGAGGGGTCATCGCCCTTAAATCACAAGATCCCAAAAATTCCGCAGGTTGAGCGCGATCATGAACGCGACAAATCTGTGGCCAATCTTGCTGTAAATAAGGGCGAATTTTAATCATTGTTGTTCATTATTAAACAAATCTTGGGCGCTCTAAACCTTCAGAAAATAAAGTTTTAAATTCCGCTTTTTGAGTTTCTGATGTCATCATTTGTTTCCAGGTTTCATAGAAGAAAAAGGATGTTCCTGCAAATTGGCGCTCGCGGGTGAGTTGGATTTGTTCTTTTATCGTTGTAAAAGACATCGGTTTAACTCTAAGTCCCGTTAAAATGCCAATACTCACAGGAATATGACTTTTTGCTTCTAACAGTTCAGGACGTTTTAAATCGGCTAAAAACCCCTTCATATCTTCTCGATAAACTTGTAAGACTAATTCTTCTAAATAACCTTCTTGTTCCCAAGTTTTCCAATCTTGTAAAAACTGAGAATAAGCATACAAATAAGGATTCGGCGATAAAGAAAGAATACAATTCGGTTTATAATCTTTAATAATCCAGAACATTCGAGTTAAAAATTCTGTGATTTTTTTTGCCCTCCAACTCACCCAATTTGACTCTTTAAAATCCACAGGAGGAGTTGCATTACCTGTTTCTTTCTGATATAATTTAATAGTAAATTCATCATAACCTAAATCAACAGGTAAACCAAAGTGATCATCGAGTTGAATTCCATCAATATCGTATGTTTTAACGACTTCAATGATTAATCCTAAAATAAATTGTTGAACTTGAGGATGAAACGGATTTAACCAAACTTGATTGACCTGACTTTCTTTATAACCTTTTGTCCCATCTTGACGACAAGTAATCCAATGGGGACGCAGTTCTGCAATTTTAGAATTTGGGGGAACCATAAAGCCAAATTCAAACCAAGGAATCACACTCATGTTCCGTTCTTTCGCTAAAGGAATCATTTCCTGAAGAATATCTCGATCTTTTAATTGCGGAATCGGATCAATTTTAATTCCCGTGAATCGTTCCATTAACAAGCTTGGATACAGGGTATAACCTTCATTCCAAACCGTCGGATAAACCGTATTAAACTTACATTCTGCTAATAAATTAAATGCTTCTGTTAACGCATTTTTAGAAAACAAAACATCACTATCAATATTTGTTAACCAAACTCCTCTTAATTCTCCAGTTGGGACAGGAAGAACAGGAGGTTTAACAATATATTGTTCTGCAATGGTTAAAGGTTCATTTTGTTGACGCAATGCTTGACAAAAAAACACCGCCACTTCTGCACGAGTTGCAGGTTTATTCGGGTTTAAAAGTTTGACGTCTGGATAATTCACCACTAACCCAGATTCAATGGCTGCTGCAATAGCGGTTCTCGCATAATTAGGAATATCTTTAGCATCATTTAAACTTTGATTTAAGGTTTTCACAATTGATTGACTCGGTTCATAATTTAACCCCTTAACTAAAGCTACTAATGCTTGAACTCTGGGGATATTTTGTTGAGGTTTAAAACTTTGGTCTTCATACCCACTCATAAACCCAGTACGATAGGTTTTTAAAATCACACTATGAGCCCAAAATTGAGGCGAAATATCTTTAAATTCGATAGGTTCTCGAATGTCTAATAAATTAGGAAAAGCTTTAATCAACATTGTGGCAAACTCAGCGCGGGTTACAGGTGCATCGGGTTTAAAGGTTCCGTCTTGATACCCTGTGATGATATTTTTATTCGCCAAAGTTTCAATGCTGTCTTGAGCCCAATGAGCCGTTATATCTGTAAATTTTACCATAAGGAATTCCATTGATTAGGAGCTTTCAGTTTAGCAAGAGGTCGTTTATAGATTCCAGTTTCAAGGTTAATCTTTTAGAACAAAACTACACAATTAGTTAATTTTGCGTCAAATTTCATTCTAAAAGAATATAATATAAGTAAGAATTTTACCTTAAAGTAGGATTAGTGACAATCTTTGAAGATGTTAACTTATTGATAGCCTTTCAGTTATTGTTTTATAGCTTCAGGTCTAAATTATGAAATACATTTCTACATTGGTTTCTGGAATCACAACCGCCATTACAACTCTCACGTTAGTTACAAGCGTGGGAATGGCTCAAATGGCTGAAGTCCCAACACCTAATGCTAAAGGAGATTTTGTGACCGCAAAAGTTCAAGGAAATCGAGGACTTTATAATAATATTTATTGGTTAGTGGTTGACCCTGAATCTCTCAACTGTCGGAATACTCCTGAAGGAACCATTAAAGCTAAATTAGATTCAGGGGCGATTATTAATGCTATTTTTTCTAATAATGGTAAAGGAGATGCCATTGTTCTTAAAAATGGTCAACCTTGGTTAAAGGTAGAAAGTATTCATCCGGCTGGCTCTCGATTTAATTCTGGAGTGTGTTATGTTCGGGCTAATTTGAGATATATTGCCCCTATTAATATAGATTATCTTGACCTGTTTACAAAGGAATAAAAGTTATGCGTTTTATTAACCCTAAAACTGATTTTGCCTTTAAAAAAATCTTTGGCTCATCAGAAAGTAAGGATATTTTAATTAGTTTCCTGAATGCTTTGGTTTACAATTCTGAGTCAGTGATTCAGGATTTAGAAATTTTTGATCCTTATCTTTCTGCCAAAATTACGGGACTAAAAGACACTTATTTAGATGTTAAAGCCCAACTCAATACGGGTGAAATTGTAATTATCGAAATGCAGGTTTTAAATGTAGAAGCCTTTACCAAACGAGTTTTATATAATGCAGCAAAAACCTACTCGCTGCAATTAGATGCTGGACAAGGCTATCGATTTTTAAAACCTGTTATTGCTCTAACAATTACCGATTTTATTGAGTTTAAAAACACTGATGAATTCATTTCTCGATTTGTATTTAAAGAAAAAATTCACAACTTTAATTATTCTGAAAATGACTTAGAATTAGTGTTTGTGGAATTACCCAAATTTCAGAAATCCTTAGAACAATTAGAAACTTTAACGGATAAATGGATTTATTTTATGCAAAGTGCTCGATTATTAGAATCTGTTCCTGAAACGTTGGAAAGTGTTCCTCAGATTCAACGGGCGTTTCAAATTGCCAATCAAACCAATTTAACCCGTGAAGAACTGGATGAAGTTGAAAAAAGAGAACTGTTTTTACAGGATCAAATCAATGCGATTACTTTAGCTAAACAAGAAGGTCAAGCGGAAGGTCGAACTGAAAAAGCAGTAGAAATTGCTCGTCAACTTTTGAATATTTTAGATGATGAAACGATTAGCAGAACCACCGGGTTAAGTTTAGAAGCAATTCAACGTTTGAGATCCTAACTATTTTGAATGATTAACTTAAATATCGACCATATTTAGCAATAATAGGAGTTTGATTTTGTTGTTGATTCGTTAACCAAGCCCACAATTGATCTCCCCAGGAAAAATGCCACCATTCATTCGGATGTTGTTGAAATCCTGCGGTTTTCATCACTTCAGATAAAATTTGACGATTTTGATGATAACTTTGTTCAGTGGGATCAGAACTATTTTGAAAATAATTGGGGTAAGAACGCGGAGAAATTTCATCAATTTCTGAACCCATATTTAACACTGTTCCTATGTCATTTACTAACGTAATATCCAACGCTGCACCCGTACTATGGGGGGGCGGTGTTGCGGGATCTAAACTCGGAGATGCCCAGAATTGATAAACTTCTGTTAAGATCAATTGGTGTTGTTCTGCTGAAAGATGATCGAGATTTAATCCCCGTTCTTTTAATAATTGATTAAAGGAATAATCGACCATAAATTGTTGGACTTCTACCGGACGATAAGCATCAAAAATAAGAATTTTCCAGTTCGGATAATTTTTTTGTAATTGCAATTGTGCGGTTAGTAAACAATCTAAAACACTGGATCTTAAATAATAGGGAGAATTGACCAAAGAAAGATGATAAGGTGCACCTAATTTTTGATAAGCATGGGGTGTTTCTACGGCAAATTTTTCTAAAGGAATTGCCACTAACGGTTCACCGCAGTCTTGAATTTTAATGTTTTGATAAGGTTTCATCAGATTAGTTAACGAATGGATAGAGGCGGGTTCTTGCTAGAATGAACCCACCCTTAAAAATCTTTGAAATTTGCCTCAATTTATCATCAGTTTTTAAGGGTTTCGAGAGGCGATGACTGCATAAAAGGGATCGCTTCCTCCCATTCCTAACATCTGCATAAATAGAGGGATTTTAGATTGAGTAGAAATAATTTCTGGAGAATTAAAACCCGGTAAATTGTTAACTTGAACGGAATTAAAATATCCTTTGACTAATTCAACACGGCTGGTTTCTGTTCCTTCTCGCCAAGCGGCGATCGCTTTTTGATAAAACATTCGATTAGAAAAGCTAACAATGCTAATTCCACCCGGTTTTAAAATGCGATGAATTTCTGAAAAAATCGCTTCAGGATATTGTAAATATTGAACTGAAACACAAATTAAAACCGCATCAAAATCTTGATCCGATAAGGGAAGTTTAGGGTTTTGGTTTAAGTCTTGAATAAAATAATGATCCAGTTGAGAATTTTTAGCTAATTCTTCTGCATTCATCCCATGTCCTTCAATATGAGCAAATGCAATATCATTTGGAAGATGGGACACCCAACTACTCATTAAATCTAAAACGCGGGATTGAGGTTTTAGACGGTTTCGATAGAGGGTTGTTAACTGATCAATAAAGCCTTCATCGACGTGGGTAACAAAACGAGGAAAGGAGTAAAATAGAGAGTCGTCCGTCTCATCTAATTTAATCCGTTGATGGCGTTGAAGTAACATAATGCGATTAATTAAGCGTGAGTTTTATTCAATCTGGTAATCTGAATATTAAGAATTGTATCCTATTTTCGATTAACTGGCTATAATGATTTTAATATTGATTTATTAGTCAAAAAAATCAACCCAATTCAAAATCGATCCTGAAACATACCATTGTTACTCATGCCTCGTACACCTATATTAACCTTTGATCGGGGTACATTATTATTACATCCACCTCCACAAGGAAAAAGTTGGATTGATTTTGCGACCTGGGATGATCGGGTCGAAAAGTTTAGAATTCCCGCTTTTTATTATCGTGCTTTAGTGGAAACCTTACGCAAAAATCAAGTTAATTTTATTGATCAAGCTCAGAATTTTAACACCTTAGAATTAACTCCTAGTTTTGAAATGCCTCCCTATGTTCATCAACAGGAAGCCTTAGAAGCTTGGCAGCAGGTAGGAAGTCAAGGAGTGGTGGTTTTACCCACTGCTTCAGGAAAAACCTATTTAGCTCAGTTAGCGATGCAAATAACTGGATATAGCACGTTAATTGTGGTTCCTACATTGGATTTAATGCACCAATGGTATGCCCATTTATTAGCGGCTTTTCCTGATATTGAAATCGGATTATTAGGGGGAGGATCGAAAGACAAAACACCGATTTTAGTGGCAACTTATGATAGTGCAACGATTTATTGTGAAACGTTAGGCGATAAATATGGGTTATTAATTTTTGATGAATGTCATCATTTACCAACGGATTTTTATCGAGTCATTTCTGAATATTCCCTAGCACCTTATCGGTTAGGACTAACAGCAACCCCTGAGCGTTCTGATGGTAGACATAGTGATTTATTATTATTAATTGGGTCTACGGTTTATCGCAAAACACCAGAACAGTTAGCTGGATCAGCCTTAGCTAATCATAAAGTAGTCCAGATTTTAGTTAAACTGTCTCCGAAAGAACGAGAAACTTATCAAGAACAAATGAAAATTAGAAATGAGTTTATTAAACAGAATAATATTCAATTATCAAATTTGGATGGATGGAAACAATTTGTGATGTTAAGTGCGCGATCGCCGGTTGGAAGACGAGCCATGTTAGCCCACCGCCAAGCCAAAGAAATCGCATTATGTACCAACGGAAAACTCAGAATTTTAGCTGATTTACTGGCTCAACATTATCCAGAAAAAACCTTAATTTTTACGGCGGATAATTCTACAGTTTACCGCATTTCTCAAACCTTTTTAATTCCAGCCATTACCCATCAAACCCCGATTAAAGAACGCCATGAAATTTTAACAAAATTCCGAGAAGGAGACTATAAAACCCTCGTTGCATCCCATGTTCTAAATGAAGGAGTTGATGTTCCCGATGCTAAAATTGCAATTATATTATCAGGAACCGGATCAGAACGAGAATATATTCAACGGTTAGGGAGAGTTTTACGCAAAGGAAATACCCCCAATAAACAGGCGATTTTATATGAAGTCGTCACAGAAGATACGAGCGAAGAACGCACCGCCCAACGTCGCAAAGGAGAAACCAAATCTAAACCCCAACCTACTAAAAAATCCTCGAATTCTGATGTTCAACAATTAGATATATTTCAACCCACTCCTTTGTATGGTCGCCCCATTTCTCAAAGCAAACGGGTTGCAGAATCTTCAGAACAATGGAATCCTTCAGAGGAATCTGAATCGGACAAACAATAGAAGACTCAAGAAACCGGGTTTCTATGATAAACCCGGTTTCTAACAAATTAACTCGATTAACTTTGAGTTACAACTTTTTTTTCTTTGGCTAAGAATTTTTCTAATTCTGTTAACGCATCCGCATCAACTTTCGTTTGCATCGGACAGAATTTAGGGCCACACATCGAACAGAATTCAGCCGTTTTGTAGATATCCGCCGGAAGGGTTTCGTCATGATATTCCTTCGCCCGTTCTGGGTCTAAGGATAACTCAAATTGACGGTTCCAATCAAAGTTATATCGCGCTGTGGATAACTCATCATCCCGGTCACGGGCTCCAATGCGATGACGGGCAATATCGGCAGCATGGGCGGCAATTTTATAAGCAATTAACCCATTTCTGACGTCTTCGGCATTGGGTAAACCCAGGTGTTCTTTTGGCGTGACATAACATAACATTGCGGTTCCGTGCCAACCTGCGATCGCCGCCCCAATAGCAGAGGTGATATGATCATAACCGGGGGCAATATCAGTTACTAACGGCCCTAAAACATAGAAGGGTGCTTCTGAACACTCCTCCATTTGTTTTTTAACATTAAATTCAATTTGATCCATCGGAACGTGACCGGGGCCTTCTACCATCACTTGTACATCATGTTCCCAGGCGCGACGGGTTAATTGTCCGAGGGTTTTGAGTTCTGAAAGTTGAGCATCATCGGAGGCGTCATGGGTACAACCCGGACGTAGAGAGTCTCCTAAACTAAAGGAAACATCGTATTTTTTGAAGATTTCAATAATATCGTCAAAGTGGGTATAAAGGGGATTTTGTTTATGATGATGCAGCATCCAACGGGCAATAATTCCGCCACCACGAGACACAATTCCGGTAATTCGACTTCTAACTAACGGCAGATATTCAATTAATAATCCCGCATGAATGGTCATATAATCCACACCTTGTTGGGCGTGTTTTTCAATCACATGGAGAAAATCATCGGGGGTGAGATTTTCAATTTTGCCGTGAACACTTTCTAAAACTTGATAAATGGGAACTGTACCAATGGGAACCGGAGAAGCCTTAATAATAGCGGTACGAATTTCATCTAAATTCCCCCCTCCGGTGGATAAATCCATCACGGTATCGGCGCCATATTTAACAGCTAAATTCAGTTTAGCAACTTCTTCATCTAAATTAGAAGAATTAGGAGAGGCGCCAATATTAGCATTAACTTTACATTTAGAGGCAATTCCTATCGCCATCGGTTCCAAATTGGGATGATTAATATTAGCAGGAATAATCATCCGTCCCCGTGCGACTTCTTCTCGAATTAACTCAGCCGGAAGGTTTTCCCGTTGAGCAACATATTGCATTTCTTCAGTAATAACCCCTTGACGGGCGTAGTGCATTTGAGAAACGTTGCTCTGTCCATGCCGTTTGGCAATCCATTCTGTCCGCATCTTGATTTTCCTCTTATTAACAGCTTCCCTCCGCCGGTACTAACCGGACTCAGGTTCCAAGGGTGTCTTTTCTCAGCCTGAACTTAGCAGGCACCCCTAGCTTATTAGCTGAAAATGGTATCACAATTTTTGTTAATTGAGTAGAATTTTATTAAATCTTTGGAAAATCAGGAAAATTTAGGGCGTAATTATACTCATTTAATTTAATTCTAATACATCTTCATAAATTTCTGAGACAGAACAACTAAAATTAATACTTTCTAATTGAAGAGTTTCCTGGGGTGCATAGGTAAACAACTCCCATCGTCCGTCTGAATTTCGTCTAAAACATTCAATATTAATTTTATTTTGGCTCACTAATACATATTCTTGTAACGTTTCAATCTGTCGATAGTCGGCAAATTTATCACCTCGGTTAAAGGCTTCGGTTGAGGGAGATAAGACTTCAATAATTAAACTCGGATATTGTTTAAAATAACCATTATTTCTGTCGCGAGAGTCACAAGTTACCATAACATCGGGATAATAATAAACATCTGCGGTTTCAATCCGAACTTTCATATTATTCATATAAGCTCGACAACTGCTTCCGCGCACTAGATTTTTAATTAATGCAAATAAGTTCCCTGCTATGGTTTCATGAGCATCACTTCCGCCCACCATTGCATAAACTTCTCCTCGAATATATTCATGGCGAATCGGGCTAACTTTTTCGCCTTCGAGATAATCTTCATGAGAAATACGCTGATCAGATGGATTAATAATCATAATTAAAATAGGATTGAATTTAAGGTAATTATAACTCAATCAATCATCCTCAAGACTAACGAAGCTTTTCTAATACCTCATCTGTAAACGGATTTTTACCTTGTTTAAGAGATTCTATCCAAGCTTTTCGCTGTTTTTTCTCCTCAGTATTTCCAGCCGATTTCACAAACACCTCAAAATCTTCAATCGCACCCGGAAAATCATTCGTTAACGCTCTGGCTAAACCCCGACTATTACGAATCCATCCATTATCAGTATCAAGTTCAACGGCTTTATTACAAGCAAATATTACCTCTTTTGCTTTTGAATTCAAGCTCCCTTTCCAACAGAGTGTATTCCAAGACGAGGCGGGAATTTTTAACTGAGAATCCAACGTTTGAGCTTGATTGTAAGCTAAAATCCCTTCATCAATTTTATCATTTTCTGCTAATTTTTTCCCTCTCTCCAATAAACTCACGGCAGCTAACTTTAAACTAAAGTTAGAGTCAAGTTTTTCAGCTTGTTGAAACTTAGAAACCGCTTCCTCAATATTACCCTCTGCTGCCAGTTTCTCACCCTGCAAAAACAAAGCCGTTGCAGAAGGTTCTATTCCACAAAGATGACGCTCATCGTCACTGACATTTGGATTATTTTTTAGGTAGTCACTTACCCAGTTACAAGCGTGTTTGAGGAGTTCATCTCGGTTCAAGTTCCACAGTTTCACCGTCTTGTCTAAACTGGCCGAAGCCAGCAATTTCCCATCCGGGCTAAAGGCAACCGCTATGACCTCAGCCTGATGCCCTTCTAAAGTCGTGACCAAACGGCCATCGGAAGACCACAGTTTCACCGTGTTGTCAAAACTCGCCGAAGCGATCAATTTCCCATCCGGGCTAAAGGCAACCGCCCTGACCTCAGCCTGATGCCCTTCTAAAGTCTTGACCAAACGGCCATCGGAAGACCACAGTTTCACCGTGTTGTCAGAACTGGCGGAAGCCAGCAATTTCCCATCCGGGCTAAAGGCTACCGCCCTGACATCAGCCTGATGCCCTTCTAAACGATTAAGCTCTGTTGGTTCAGTTAGAACCCGTCGCAATAAATCTGTACCTTGTATCTCGATATCTACCGTTGGTTCCTTTGCCTGTTGCAATTTTTTATTGAGCTCGATCACATCCATTTGCACAGATAAACTAGAATTGAAGCGAGGTTCTAATGTTGTTATTTCGGTTTTGAAATTGGCATTTTCCTCCCCAACCAAAGCCTTTTGCCACTGCCAAACTGCCACTGCTGCGATGCCAGAAATTGTTAAAAATCCTGCGGTTAATAAGCCGATAGTTCGTTGACGTTGACGTTTTTGATCCTGTTGACTTAACTGAATATATTCTTGTTCATCTTGAGACAATTCATCCCGACGGGTTTGAAGTTGTTCAGAGGCTTGAACCAGTGCCGCCCCCCGTAATAATAATCCTTGATCTCGGTTCTTTTCTTGCCAATAATTCATGGCTGTTCGTAGGCGTTCTTGCCAGGTTCTAAATTCTCGGTCGGTTGCCATCCATTGTCTGAGTTGACCCCAATTTCTAATTAAAGCTTCATGAACCACTTCAACGGTTTCTTGTTCTTTAATCAAAGTTTGTTGTTGGGAATTATCCCAGGTAATAACCGTCCGACTGGTCACAACTAATCTCGCATCGGCTAATTGTTTAACTAAATTCCAATTAGTATCGTTCAGTTCCGCTTTAGTTGCCACTCGTCGGGTGTCTTCCGTTCCCGCCCCCGGACGCACTAATTGTACAAAAATTCGCCGCACTTGCTGTTGTTGTTGTTCAGTGAGTTTACTAAATTGGCTATCGGCATAACCCGTTAATGCTCCCGAAACTTCCCCAATTTCTTGATAAGCATTATGGGTTAATTGTTTACCCTTGCGTTTGCTCCAAAGTTCCGTTAAGGCAAATTCTAATAACGGTAAATTCCCCGGTTCTTTATCCACATCATCGAGAATACGTTCAACGAGTCCACTTTCAAAACTCACCCCTAATTTTTGGGCAGGTTTTTCAATAATATCTCTCAGTTCCGTTTCGTTCATCGGCCCTAACATAATATTGCCTTTTTGCAATACATCTGCTAAGGGTCGATAGGACAGGACATTTCCTAAAAAATCAGCCCGCATCGTACCAACTAATACCGTTGATAACGAGGATTGTTCAGCAAAGGATTTAAACGTAGTTAAAAGAAGATCCAGAAATTGACGACGGGTTTGTTCATCGTTACAAAGGGTGTAAAGTTCCTCAAATTGATCGGCGATGAGTAAAATTCTATTATTCGGATGATTGCGTTGGATGGTTGAGAAAACATCGGATAAAGGAACGGTATTGTCTTGAAAATATCCGGCTAATTTACGAGCTTGAGCGATGTGGTCAGTTTCATCCAGATTCTTGACATAGAGGGGAACTAAGGCTTGAGCCAAGGCATGAAATGGGTCATTTCCGGGTCGAAAATGGGTAAATTGCCAATGTCCGATTTTAACTAATTTCGGGACTAATCCCGCTAAAATTACCGAAGATTTCCCACTTCCTGATGCCCCTAAAATTGGAATAAAATTCCGAGTTTCTGTATATTGAAAGAGTTCTTCTACAAAGACTTCTCGCCCAAAGAAATATTCTGCGTTTTCAGGACTGAAATGATATAATCCTTGATAGGGACAAATTAAGTTATCCTCAAGATCTTTCTCTGTAGAGGTTGTAACAGTTTGTTCTTGATAATAGTGATAATTATAAATAATCGTCCGAGATTGATTAATACTGGTGGTTCCTTGGGTGGTATTCACTAAGTTAACCACCGGATCTTCATTACCAGAAATATTAATATCTCCA
>NZ_JBJUDF010000367.1:0-43841 GCF_046067725.1 Planktothrix sp. | reverse complement strand
CTTATTATTAAATTCCATGACTTTTTCCAATCACCCAATGACGTCGAAAAAAGCGAGATAGGGAGGATTCTTCTAATTGTAAAACAATGGGGCGACCATGGGGACAGGTGCGAGGATTTCGGGTTTTAATCCATTGATCTAATAAGGTTTGCATTTCGATTAAAGTCATGGGTGTTCCATTTTTAATCGCACTCCGACAGGCGGTTGCTACTTGTGCGGCTTGTAAATCTCCACCTAGACTAAGTTCAACTAATGCGTCTAAACAATCACTGCGTTTTGCTAATAATTCTGGCGCATTTCTAACAACCCAAACTCCTTCACCAAACGGATCAATTTCTAATCCTAAACGCTGTAATTGTTCTAATTGTGTTGTCGTTAGGGATTGTAAAATAATACCGGGTTCGAGGGGAACTAATCGCCATTGAGTGCAGATTTGTTCATATAATACCCGTTCATGGGCAATATGTTGTTCAATTAACCATAATCCGGTGGAATGTTCGGCTACAATATAAGTATTAAGAACTTGAGCGATCGCTTTAATTTCAATCATTCCCAATTCATTTTTAGATAAATTTGCAGAAGTTTCAGTATCGGGTTGTATTGAAGCATTAATTTTATAGGTTCCCTTGTCTTCGGAAACTTTAAGTAACTGATGAATTCGAGTTTCCGGTAAAGAAATTCGTTCAAAATTTAACCGTAATGCCTGGTCAATCCCTTGGCTAATTTGGGCTTGTAATTCGTTTAAATTTTGCAGATAAACTTCACTTTTATCAGGGTTTCGGTTCCAGTCGATTTGTTCAGGAGATAGGTGAGCATGAACAAAACAAATGGGATAGCGATCGCGGGGACAAGTTCGCGCTAAAGCCGTTAATAAAGTTTGTTCTAATTCAGGCGATCGCACCATCCGACCATTCATTGCGACCTTCACCCAATCGGGTTTCCTGCGATGGCATCGATCCGGTAATCCTAATATTAATTCTAGGTTTTGTTGATTAATTTCTAACTCTTCAATTGGGATTTTTAAATAAAATAAATCACTAACTCGAATCGTTTTAAGAATTTGAGGTAAAATCTGTTGAGCATTGTTCCCAGGACTAATTTGAAACCAAGGAGTATGACCTTGACGCAGTTGCCAAGTGACGTGAGGATGACATAAGGCAATTTCCTGAATGACTAACTGAATACTTCGTAATTGTTGGGCGGAAGCAGGCAAAGATTGACGGCGGGTTTGCCAAGTTTCAAATAAATTAGAAACCGTAACAACCGTTCCCGAAGCAATGGCAATAGTTTCGGTTTTAATGGCTTTTCCTTGATGATTATAATTCACTCGCCAACCATAACTAGACAAGGATGAAACACTAGGACGGCTGATAATTTCTAAATCGGATAATTGCGCTAAACTTTGTAAGGCTTCTCCGCGAAATCCTAAACTTTTAATTTGAAATAAATCAGTAATAGTATTAATTTTACTGGTACTATGGGCTGCTGCTGCTTGTTTTAAATTGTCTAAATCCATTCCTAAGCCATTATCTGCCACTTGTACCCGCCACAATTCCGGCCATACCGATATGGTAATCCGAGTTGCCTGGGCATCTAAGGCATTTTCAACTAATTCTCGAACTACAGCCGCTAAGGAGTCAATAACTTCACTCGCAGCAATTAAATGAACAACATCTTGGGGGAGAGGACGAATTAGATTCAAAGGAAAAAAATAGGAAATGAGCAATAGAAAATCAGGTGGGAATGGGCATTTCAGAAATAACCAAGTTCTAGGTTATTTGAAAGGGAACAGAACATTAAAATGCTGTAGACTTTAAATTATATTTTCTGGACAATTCCAATCCTGATTTAAGGGTTCATCATTAATTTTAGTTCAATTTGACTTCTTCAGCAACTTCTTGCTGCATTTCCTCTAATTGAGTTTCTGGCAACTGAATATAAAACGTTGTTCCTTGCTCAGAAACCGATTTAAACTCTATTTTACCGCCATGAGCATCAATAATTGATTTAGCAATTGCGGTTCCTAATCCGGTGCCACTGCGTTTTCCATAGGTGACAAAAGCATCAAATAAATGCTCTCGAATGGCTTCAGGAATTCCAGGGCCATTATCAGCAATGGTAATGGTGATCCAACCGGGAGATTTCGTGGCGGTGATGGAAATTTTTCCCCCAGGTTTTTCAAAGGCTTCTACAGAATTTCCCACTAAATTTTGGAACACTCGAATCAGCTTATTTTCATCAACACAAATGACACAATTATCGGCAACATTCACCGAAAATTCAACTTGTGTGGATTGAAAATAAACTCGATTTAATTTTTCAAAATGTCCTAACATTTTAGCAACATTAACAGGTCGGCGATACAAAACCGTGCTGCCTTTTGCAAATTCTAAAACCTCCTCTGCCATGCCTAACATTCGTTGAATTTGCATCGCAATTAAATCACACCATTCTTCGGTTTCTTCATCGGGGTGCATTTCCTTAAGCATGGTACTAGATAATTGAATTCCAGTAAAGGGACTTCTAAAATCATGGAGAATGGTATTCACCATCTCCCCGACTAATTCCATTTTTTCTTTATGTACCAATTGATGGACATATTGATTGGTCGTAATCCGCAAATGGTTAATAATATAACTGAATAAATTCAGAATGACTTTACCTTGGGTATTGCTTAAAATTTCCATCAAATGAGAGCGAGAAAGTTTAGCTAATTTCACTTTTCCTGCTGCCACCGCTCTCGCACTGCGAGGTTGTCCATCTAAAACTCCAAATTCTCCAAAAAAGTCATTAGTTTTAGCGTTTGCAACGGTTTGATACTGATTTAAAGCCGTTTGTTTCTGAAACTCAACTTGACCTTCTAAAACTAAATATAAAAAACTCGGATCTTCCCCTTCTTCAAAAATAATAGATTGGTCTGTAAACTGTTCAATAATAGCTAAATCAGAAATTTTTTGAGCTTCCGGGGCGTCAAAATAAGTAATAAATCGATGGGAGCTTAAATCCATATCAAGATACCGGGTTATTATAAAGAATAAGGGTAAGTTGCTCTTGTGGCATTCAACAGGGGAAGAGAAAGGGGTTGATGGCTGGGAAAACGGGGATAAAAGGTTAAGATTGGCTAGGATTTTAGGAGAAAAAAACCATGAATAAATTATAGCTTAAGTTCATGAACCAGTTGAGCTAAAGATGCTTGTAATACTGGAGGAAAACGACGCATAATTTTTCCAGTTTCTCGATTAATCGCAACTAAGGTCACTTGCGCCGAGAGATAATGGTATTGACCGTCTAAGGATTCAATGCGATATTCAAAAATCAGTCGCACACCCTTGACGGGAAGGATGCGGCTTTTAACAACAACCGGCATCCCCATTTTCACGGCTTGATGATAGCGAATATTCAAATCGACAACAGGTAATTCGCACCCCATTTCTACTAAAGTATGATAGTCCAATCCCGTCAAACGTAACTGTTCTACCCGTGCTTCTTCCATCCAAGAGATATATGTCCCATGCCAAACAATGCCACCATAGTCGGTATGATGGGGGAAAGCCTGCACCTTATACTCAAACCAAGGCTTTTCCCAGGGAGTGTCGGTTGAGGAGTGGGACTGAGGGAAAGGATTTGTTTCAAACACTTTACAAATAGATTAAGAACGCAACATTTCTATAAATTATCTGTCAACGGTCAGGTTTATTCTAGGTATAGAACCTTTTTAATCCGAGTCGGAGTCAATCTGACCACTGACAAATCATTTATTTTAATCCAAGGAAATACAGATGATAAAAAAAATTCTAGTTGCTGTTGCGGGACGGGGATTGTGTGAAGAAATGTTGAATATGCTGTTGGATATCCCGTCCTTCAAAACTGCATCTGTGACTGTTCTGCACGTTGTTCCGCCTCAAATTAGTTCAGATACCATGTCTGAAAAGTTAGAGGAGGGGGGAAAAATTCTGGCGGAAGCGATTAAATCGATTCACCTTGACCCCAGCCAAATTAATCCTCGACTTAAACAAGGTGATCCCAAAGATATTGTCTGTCAAGTGGCTGATGAGGAAGATGCAGATTTAATTATTATGGGTTCACGGGGTCTAGGACGCATTCAAGCTATTCTGGAAAACTCCGTCAGTCAATATGTGTTTCAATTAACCAGTCGTCCCATGTTATTAGTCAAGGACGATACTTATGTTAAAAAACTCCGTAAAATTATGGTAGCGGTTGATGGTTCGGAATCGTCCCAACAATGTTTACAGTTGGCAATTTCTTTCACCAAAGATATCCCAGGATCTCAACTGATTTTAGTTCACATTAACAAAGATTTATCCGGTAAATCAAGTGAAGATTTCAGTGCAAATGCTCAAAACGACCCGGTTTTAGCACCTGCGATTGAAGCTGTAAAACGCATGGGAATTAGCTATCGTTGTGTCAGTGGAATTGGTAAACCTGGGCCGGAATTATGTCGACTTGCAGAAGAGGTCAGCCCCGATTTATTAATGTTAGGTTCCCCAGATCGTCGCCCGAATGTTGCCAAGAGTTTCTTAGACTTAGACCGACTTTTGGGATCTTCTCTCTCCGATTATATTCGGGTTTATGCTAATTGTCCTGTCTTGTTAGCGCGGACAACTAGCGCCTAATTTCTTCTAGTCACGAAATCATAAAAAAAGCGCCTTACATGATTATAAGGGCGCTTTTTTACATGGAAATTTAATCAAAATTTAGGAAAAAATCAAATTAACCTTCTTTTCCTTCCCGGCTTTGGGTTTGAATATACAGAATCAACAGGAAAACAGCCGGAACTAGCACAAACAAAAGGCTGGCTACAAAACCCAGATCATTAACTTGCATAATTGCCCTACCTTAACCTAAACAGAAAATTCTAATAGACATAGGATATCATTAATTGACGTTTCTGAATAGTCTTGAGGGTTGATAATTGGCAGTTGACGGTTGGTGAGTACCCTCTGTGTCACCGATGATTCTGGTTTCTGGCTGAGGAGGAAATCGGCTTAAACACTTTCAAAAGTTACCAAATCGTAGTTAAATCTAACACAAAACCCGGTAAAACATCTTCTCCTGAAATTTCGTTAGGATGATCTAAAATTTCTACCCCTTGGTTCAAGCGATAGATTTCAATTTGTTGCTGTTTCCGATTAATTAACCATCCTAATCTTGCCCCATTTTCTTGATATTCTTGCATTTTTTGACGAGTTTTTTCTAAACGATCACTAGGAGACATTAACTCCACTACAAAATCAGGACACAAGGGAATAAATTTCTCCTGTTGTTCAGGAGTTAACGCTTCCCAACGTTCCCGACTGACCCAGGAAGCATCAGGAGAACGGTCAGCACCATTAGGAAGAGTAAAACCCGTATTTGAGTCAAACACTTCACCTAAATTATTCTGACGTTTCCAGGCTAGAAGTTGAAACAGTAAATCAGCATTTCGTTTCCCGGTATTTCCTCCCGTTGGTGGCATAATAATGATCTCTCCTGTCGCCGTGCGTTCAAATTGAAAATCTTGATTGTCTTGACACAATTGCCAAAATTGTTCCCCAGTTAAATCGAGTTTTAATGTTAAAAGGGGGGGTAAAGTCAAAATATTGGTTTCCATATTAATCTCAATCTTAAAACTTTAGGGTTTAATTTAACATAAATGTCTTGAAAATCAACCTTTCCCCTGAACAAACTCATCTTTTTGTTGTTAACTTTTGTAACCAATCTTGCCCAAAATTTAATTTTCTTCTCCCCGTGAACCACAAAGATCAACTAAAATTAAATCTTCTGGAATTTTCGGGAATTTTAGTTAAAATATTTGTTATTACAAAAGAAAGTATTTTAATAAAAGACCATGAGAAATTTTACTCAATCTCGTCTGTTTCGGCGGCGGTTAATCTTCCTGTTTTTATTTATCTTAACATTAGTGGGATGTCGAATCCTCAGCAATTCTCCCGTAAGTGAAGTCATTCCGATGGTGGCTGACTTACCCAAACCTCAACTTCCGAATTGGATTGAAGCGATTAGTCCGTTAGGAGAAACTCCAGAATTAAGCCAAATTCATGTTATTTTTAAAGATCCCTTAATTCCAGTTGAAAACTTAGGCAGTTCTCAACAGAAAAAACTTTTGAACAACTTTGAAATTACGCCTAAAATACCCGGAGAATTTCGATTTTTAACTCCTAAAATGGTCGGATTTCAAGCCGATAAAGCCTTACCCTTAGCCACAAGGTTACAACTCACGGTTAAAAAAGGATTATCCGATTTAAACCAACATCAATTAGACCAGGATATTGCCTGGACATTTGCTACTAAACCGATTGAATTATCAAATTTACCCGGTAGTAAAGAGCAACCGGGTTCTCCCGATAATCCCCTGGGGTTAAATCCTCAACTTAAATTTAATTCTAACGTAGAATTAGATTTAAACAATTTAAAAGAACATTTACAACTGATTTCTTTAAAAACGAATCAAGTTATTCCCATTGACGTTAAAATTGCAGAAATTGGAGATAATAAAACCCCCATTGAAAGTGACGCTGAATTTAATCCGGCTATTCAAACTTGGGAATATTGGGTTACTCCCAAACAACCCTTACAAACCGCAACCCAATATCAATTTAAAATTACGCCTGGGTTACGTCCAGCTTACGGAAATTTAGAAACTCAAGTAGAGATTTCTAGCATTATTAAAACCTATGACCCGTTAAAATTTATTAGTTTAGAACTTCTGGGTAAAGCCAGTATACAAGGAACATCAGGACGGTTTTTAACCGGAAACCCACAATTAAAATTTAATAATGGAATTCTAGCCGAATCAGCCTTAAAAAATATTACGATTAAACCTGCCCCTAAAGCTGATATTAAAGCCATCCAAGCCTATGATAATAGTGATATGATTAGTATAAATCCTTGGGCATTAGAACCCCAAACTAATTATACCATTACCCTTAGTGCAGACCTCGAAGATCGATTTAATCAGAAATTAGGAAAACCCGTTACTATTACTCATAAAACCGGAGATTTAACCCCTGATATTTTTGTTCCATCAGGATTAAATATTTTCCCCTCTCAACAAAATTTACAACTCAATATTTCTACCTTAAATTTACCCGAATCTCAATATAAAGTTAATGATCAAGTTGTTCAACCGACCGACTTAGTTTATACCGATAGTGCTTACCCCAGAACCGAAGGTAAAAATTTATTGCTTCCCGTAGAAAAATGGAAAACCGTAACGGTTTCCACTTCAAACAATAAAGTTCAAGAAACCTCAATTAATTTACGAGAAAAATTAGGGGGAAATACGGGACTTTTAGCTTATGGAGTAACCGCAAAAACCACTAAATATCAACAAGAAGGTCAACAAAAATGGAGTGAACCTCAATTTTTTGGACTGGTACAGTTAACTAATTTAGGAGTCTTTGCTCAATGGTTTCCAGAGTCAGGATTAGTCCGAGTTCATCACTTAGATAATGGCTCTGTTGCTGAAGGCGTAAACGTTGATATTTATCTCTCTCAAATTGATGCTAAATCTTACCCTCAGCCGAAAGCTTGTGCAACAGGAATAACCGATAATCAGGGAATGTTAGTCTTAAATGCTCAACAGTTAGAGCAATGTATGAAGGGGAAACGTTTTGCGGAACCCCCAGAATTATTAGTGATTGCTAAAGAAGGCAAAGATTGGGCTTTTACTCGAACATTTTCCTATAGTGGAGCGTATGAATATGGAATTTTTGCCAATTGGGAAGACCAACAAATTTTATCACGAGGCGTTATTTTTTCAGATCGTCAACTCTATAAACCAGGAGAAAAAGTTGCTTTAACGGCTGTAGCTTATTCCCTCGAAAATGGCAACTTAAAACCTAATAAAAATCAAACCTATACGGTAACGTTAGAAAATCCCCAGGGAGAAAATCAAGAATTAGGAGAATATAAAACCAATGAATTTGCAACATTTTATAACGAATTACCCTTAGCAGAAAATCAGCTATTAGGAAACTATATTGTTCGAGCAAAAGATAAAAATGGGGTAGAAATTTCTGGGAACTTCCGAGTGGCTGAATTTAAACCCCCTAATTTTAAAGTAGACTTGAATTTGAATCAAGAATTTGCTCAAATTGGAGATACTATTACAGTTAACGCCAAGAGTGAATATCTGTTTGGTGCTCCGGTTGCTGAAAGTTCTGCTCAATATTATGTCACCCGAACAGCAACAGATTTTATTCCTAAAGGATGGGAGAATTATTCCTTCGGTCGTCAATGGTTTTGGCCAGAAGAAAAACCTAATGTTTCTGATAGCGTATTACAAGAAAATCAACCGTTAGATGCACAGGGTCAAGGAAGTAAAACTGTTACCGTTGCTCAGGATTTACCTTATCCAATGACCTATCGAGTCGATGTAGAAGTGACGGATATTTCTAATTTATCCGTTGCTAATTCTCAATCATTTATTGCCCTTCCCAGTAACCGTTTAATTGGGTTAAAAACCCCGTTTATTGGAGAAGCCGGAAAACCTTTAACCATTGATCTAATTGTCACCGATAATCAAGGAAAACCTTTAGAAAATATTGGGGTAAATTTGCAATTGCAAAAAATGGATTATAGCCGCGTTACACGGGTCGTTGAAGGCGCACAAACGAATAAAAATCAAATCCAATATCAAACCGTTGATCAAATTGAGGTAACGTCCGGTGCTAAAGAACAAACGGTTTCTTTAACTCCCTCTGAGTCCGGTTCCTATCGCATTCGAGCGAATTTTAAGGGTGCAACCGATGAAATTACCGCCACCGATTTGCAAATTTGGGTGACAGGAAATCAAGTCGTAGACTGGGGAAAAATTGATGAAAATCGTTTAGAAATTAAATTGAATAAAACGACTTATAAACCCGGAGAAACTGCAACAGCTTTAATTCAATCTCCCTATGAAGCTGGGGAATTATATTTTTCAGTAGTCCGCGATAAACCTTTGTATGAAACGGTGATGCAAGTTAAAGGAGGCGCACCGGAAATTCAGTTTCAAGTGACACCAGAAATGCTACCGAATGCAGCCGTTGAAGCGGTATTAGTGCGGCAAGGAAAACCCATTTCTGAAGTTGAACCGGGTAGCTTAGAAAATTTAGCAAAAATTGGGTTAACCGCGTTTAATATTAATCTCGAAAATCAATATCTCAAAGTACAAGTCGATCCTCAACAAAACAAGTTAGAACCCGGTTCAGAACAAACTTTAAATCTCACCTTAACTGATAGTCAAAATCAACCGATTCGTGGACAATTAACAGTAATGGTGGTAAATGATGCGGTGTTACAACTGAATAATTATCGTCCTCCGAATTTAGTTGAAACGGTTTATGCAGAACAACCGATTTCAACTCGATTGAGTGATAATCGTCCTGCGGTCATTTTAAATCAAGCTGCATCTCCCTTAGCAAAAGGTTGGGGTTATGGAGGAGGTTTATCAACAGCAACTGCTAATCCTCGAATTCGTCAAGACTTTCAAGCCTTAGCTTATTATAACGTTTCAATTATTACTGATGAGCAAGGAAAAGCAACAGTTAAATTTAAGGTTCCTGATGATTTAACAACCTGGCGGGTGATGATAGTCGCGACCGATGGAAATCTTAAATTTGGTTCGGCTGAAACCACATTTATAACGACTCAAGCATTAATTTCTAATCCAATTTTACCTCAATTCGCTCGTCCAGGCGATCGCATTTTAGCCGGATTATCCATTACTAATCTAACCGGAGAAAAAGGTAACTTAAAGATTACCGGAACCGTTAATGGAGGAATTCAATTTTCTCCAGGTAATGCCAATCAACAAACGTTAAACACAAAAACAGAAGCCGGAACAAATGCCTATCGATTCCCAATATTAGTCAAACAAGCGGGTAACGCTCAAGTTCAGTTTACAACGGAATTCAACAATAAATCTGATGGGTTTGAAGTCCCCTTAGCAGTGAAACCCTTTAATGTTATTGAACAGGTCATTGAGTCAGGACGCACGACGAATTCTATTACAATTCCTCTCAATATTAGTAAACAAGTTGTTTTCGATACGGGAGGATTAGAAATTCATTTAGCGAGTACCTTAATGCCTCAACTAGCGGCGGCTGCGGAACAAATCTTTAGTCAAGATGAATGGCCGTTTTTAGAACCTGCAATTAGTGAATTAATGACGGCGGCTAATTTGCAAATTTTGGGTCAAAAATACAATCAAAACTTCAACTCCTTACAGCTATCTGAACGTGGAAAAACCGCCTTAACAAAGATTAGCAAACTACAACAAGAAAACGGCGGAATTGCAGCTTATCCAGGTTCAAGACTTTCTGATCCTTTCTTATCAGCTTATACAGGAGAAGCCTTAGCTCAAGCACAAACGGCAGGATTTCCAGTTAATGATCAGGTGATTAAATCCCTGAAAACCTATTTAAGTGAAGGCGTTGATAACCCTGGAAAGTATGATTTTTGTAGTGATAATATCTGTAAAAATCAAATTCGGTTAAATGCGTTAATTGGATTGGATTCACTAGGAGAAAAACGCAGTAGTTATTTAGAGGATATTGTACAAAACTTCGATCAATTGGATGCGGTTAATCAGCTTAAGTTTGTACAATATTTATCCCAATTTCCTCAATGGAAATCAGAGTACAATCGTCTCTTTGAACAAGTGCAAAAACAAATCTACGTCACCGGAAGAACTGCCACACTTAATTTACCTCAAGGCTATCGTTGGTTAAATTCTCCGACCGCTATTCAATCCAAAGGATTACGTTTAATGATCAGCAAAAATCCCCAATCAGAAACCGTTGATAAACTGGTGCAAAGTTTATTAAATCTACGAAAACAGGGAACTTGGGGAAGCAGTTATGATAACGCACAAGCGTTAACGGCTTTAGTCGCTTATGCTGAAACAGAAGCAACTCCTCCTAACTTTAAGGTTACTATTAAATTAGGTAATCAAACACTAGGAGAAACTCAATTTAACGGGTATCAAGATTCGAGTTATACTTTAAATATACCCATGTCAGAATTACCTAAAGGCAAACAAAATTTAGTTTTAGAACCCTCCAATCAAGGTCTATTAAATTATTGGGTTGCCTATCGATATCGTTTAGAAGGAAATCAACCTGGACGGTTAAATGGGTTAAGAATTAACCGAACGATTCGCGCTGTGAAAGAGGATAAAGTTTTACAAACCATTGATTTGAATTCTCCTCAACAACCGCTCAAAGTTGAACCCGCACAAGTCTTTGATATTGGGTTAGAAATTATTACGGATCATCCCGTTGATCAAGTGATGATTACTGATCCTCTTCCCGCAGGATTTGAAGCCATTGATGCTAGTTTTAAAATTAGTAATTTGGCAGTACAAGCTCAAGAAAGTAGTTGGGAAATTAACTATCAAACCCTTGAAAAAGATCGCATGATTGCCTATAGCGATCGCTTAGAACCCGGAGTTTATCAACTCCATTATTTAGTTCGTTCTGTCACTCCAGGTGAATATTTGTGGCCTGGTTCAGAAGCTAAATTACAATACACTCCCGAAGAATTTGGTCGGGCGGCATCAACAACGTTATTAGTTTCTAAACCTTCATTTTAGGGACAACCCAAAAACAACAGTCAAAATATTTTATAAACCTGAAAAATATGGTAAAATCAAAATCATTTCAACTGACAGAATAAGGACGCCAATCAATGTCTGTGATCGCGGTTATCGACTACGATATGGGGAATTTGCACTCCGTTTGTAAAGGCTTAGAAAAAGCGGGTGCAACCCCTCAAGTAACTGACTCAGCAACAGTCATTAAAAATGCAGATGCTGTTGTATTACCCGGAGTCGGTTCTTTTGACCCCGCCATGCAACATTTACGATCGCGTAATTTAGTCGAACCCATTCAAGATGTTATTGCTTCAGGAATTCCCTTTTTAGGCATTTGTTTAGGCTTACAAATTCTGTTTGAATCTTCAGAAGAAGGTCAAGAACCCGGCTTAGGAATATTCCCCGGAACAGTGCGACGTTTTAAATCAGAACCCGGTTTAACAATTCCCCACATGGGTTGGAATCAATTAACTTTAACTCAACCAAATTTAGCTCTTTGGCATGATATTGGTTCAGAACCTTGGGTCTATTTTGTTCATTCTTATTATGTTGATCCAGTCAATCCAGATTTAACCGCCGCAACCATTCAACACGGGAGTCAAATTGTCACGGCTGCCATTGCTCAAAATAACGTTATGGCTGTACAATTTCACCCGGAAAAATCCTCTACAGCAGGTCTAAAAATTCTCGATAATTTTGTGGAATTAGTTCAAAATCAAACTCACCCAAAACTGATAAATCAGGTTTCTGCATAATAGATTGGTTGCTTAGAAACCGGGTTTCTGCGTTAATCCTAGTAATCACATCAATTTTTCTATAAGAAACCCGGTTTCTGATCTTTATAGAAACCCGGTTTCTAATTCATTGGAGGTATAATCTTTGAGTTTAAGAATCTATGGAAATCGATTATTAAAAACGTTACCCGGAGAAGAAACTCGCCCTACATTAGCAAGGGTTAGAGAAGCACTTTTTAATATTTGGCAAGGCAAAATCGCAGGCTGTCGCTGGTTAGATTTATGTACCGGAAGTGGGTCAATGGGGGCAGAAGCTTTATGTCGAGGGGCGACAGTTGTGATCGGCATTGAACAACATGGAAAAGCTTGTCAGGTTATTCAAGAAAATTGGCAAAAAATAGCCGATACTTCTCAAGAATTTAAAGTGATTCGAGGGGATATTTTAGGAAAATTAAAAACCTTATCCGGTCAACAATTTGATTGTATTTATTTTGATCCTCCCTATGATAGTCATCTTTATCAACCTACCTTAGACGCGATCGCTCAATATCAACTACTCTCAGCCGATGGAGAAATTGCCGTTGAACATCATCCCCATCGTTGGCAAATTCAACCCATTAGTGGGCTAGAAATTTGTCGAGAAAAAACCTATGGAAATTGTGCTTTAACGTTTTATTGTTTAACATGATAAAATGAAAAATTATCCCTCATTATTGGAGTTTTTATGTCCTACGAGAAAGAGCAAGAAATTGCCGTTACCGCTACATTAGCCGCCGGAAAACTGTGTGAAAAAGTGCGTGCAAATATTCCTCCTGCTATGGAAAAAAGTGATAAAAGCCCGGTGACAGTTGCCGATTATGGTTCCCAAGCTATTATTTGTAAAGCCTTAGCAGAAGCTTTTCCCGATGATCCCGTTGTAGGCGAAGAAGATGCAACGGAATTACAAACTCCAGAAATGGCAGAAAATTTAGAAAAAATTACAGGATATGTTCAAGAAATTATTCCTGGGGCAACTTCAGAACAAGTGATTAATTGGATTAATAAAGGCAATGGAAAAGTCGGAAAACGCTTTTGGACATTAGACCCCATTGATGGCACTAAAGGCTTTTTAAGACAAGATCAATATGCGATTGCCTTAGCTTTAATTGAAGATGGAGAAGTTAAAGTTGGGGTGATGGGATGTCCTGCTTATCCAGTAGAAAATCATGAACCTGGGGCGTTATTTGTAGCGGTGCGAGGACAAGGATCAAAAATGATTATTTTAGCAACAGGTGAGGAAATTCCCATTCAAGTTGTCTCAGCTAATGATACAGAAAATCTACGGTTTGTTGGCAGTGTTGAAGCTAGTCACGGGGATATTGATCGTCAGGATTCAGTAGCAAAAGCAGTAGGAATTGTTGCTCCTGCAATTAAGATGGATTCTCAAGCTAAATATGGCGCTGTTGCTTCTGGAAAAGCCGCATTATATTTGCGACTTCCTTCTCCTAAAACCCCCAATTATCGAGAAAATATTTGGGATCATGCAGCCGGAGCAATTGTAGTAGAAGAAGCCGGAGGAAGAGTCAGTGATATGTTTGGTAAACCCTTAGATTTTGCCTCTAATCCTAAGATGTTAGATAATCGAGGAATTATTGTTAGTAATGGTATTATTCATGATACGGTTTTAGCCACCTTAAATCAATAATCTCCCGAACAATTCTGAATTAATTCCCTGTAGGGGCGAGGTCTTCTCGCCCAATTCTCTTAAAAACGATGAATACAAACCGCCGCCAATTTCTCCAAAAATTCTTAACAACAACGGCTACAACCTTAATTTTACCGCCGATTTTTTATCAAGCTTCTCAAGCTGAAATTTCCCATGCTAAAAACAGAATTTATTTTATTTCTCCCACTGGAAATGATAGTCATTCTGGAACCTTAGAACAACCTTGGGCAACCCTTCAAAAAGCAGCAAATACTCTGCAAGCTGGAGATCAAGTTTATATTCGAGGGGGAACCTATCAAATTAATCAACCCATTCGCCCTCAATTTTCAGGACAGGAGAATCAATGGATTATTTATAAAGGATACCCTGGAGAACAAATTATCATTGATGCAGATGGAATATTTGTTGACCCCCCCACAGGTTCCCCACCCTATGCCCATGATCAAGGCGCATTTTTAATTATCGATAAAAGCTATATTCTGATTCAAAATTTAACAATTATTAATTCCCATAATGCTGGATTTACAGTCAGGGATAGTCATCATATTAACTTTTATAATAATACCACAATTAATACTTTTTCTTCCGGCATTGCGATTTGGAATAACTGTTATCAACATCAAATCATGGGGAATACAATCATTAATGCTAATCGACCGAATATGAGAAGCCCCTATCCCAATTTACCTCTAAGCAACCGAGCACCTCATGAAGCTATTACCTTAGCTGGCGTGCAGGATTTTGAAGTCGCTTATAATCTTGTCTGTTATAGTTATAAAGAGGGAATTGACTGTAAAGAAACTTGTGCTAATGGTCGAGTTCATCATAATTATACCCATCATTTAAAACGACAGGGGCTTTATGCTGACTCTTGGTTTGGAATCTTAAAAAATATTGAATTTGATCATAATATTGTTGAAGAATGTGAGACCGGAATTGCCGTTTCAGCCGAAAATGGCCCCAGGGTGGAAAATATTAAAATTCATCATAATTTAGTTTATAATAATCGAGCAACGGGAATTTTATTATCTCGCTGGGGAAAAGATCGACTCAAAAAGAATATTTATATTTATAATAATACAATTGTTAAGAATGGTTATGGACAACTCGACCAACCCCAACCCTATTGGCTGACCGGGGGGATTTATCTTTATTCAACACAGTTAGAAAATCTAGTCATTGAGAATAATATTTTAAGTGAAAATAAATATTTCCAGATTGGATATAGCCAGGATTTTAAACCCGATGATTTTAATCGCAAAAATATTAAAATTAATCATAATTTGATTTTTCAATCACAAGCTGTAACCTACCCCGTTGATTTGAAAACTTGGGCAAAGGATTCTGTTTATAGTATCAAAGGTGAGCAATTTATTGAAGCCAACCCTCAGTTTCAACAACCCGATTTAGCCAATTTTTATTTACAACCTAATTCTCCCGCTCTTGTTACTAGAAGTCCTTTCTATTTAGGTAGTTTTTCGGCTCATGAAGAAAAACTATTTTGGTGGTTAACCAATTTTCCTCCTCTGTTGAACTGACCACGATCGGATCATCAAGGTTAGTTGCTTAATTGCCATTCTAGCTCTACAATCTTAAATTTTAGGAGAGTGATCAGGGCTTCCTCTTCCGTCGCAGAATAACGGAAGCAATTAAAATATTGTTCTCTCCCTCAAGTGATCCTATGAAAGCAATCATGATTGTGGGAACTACTTCCCACGCCGGAAAATCCATGATGGTTACGGCTATTTGCCGAATTTTACATCGTCGCAGGGTGCGGGTTGCACCCTTTAAAGGGCAAAATATGGCTCTTAATTCCTATGTTTCTCCGGCTGGGTCTGAAATGGGTTATGCTCAAGCGGTGCAAGCTTGGGCGGCAGGAATTACCCCTTCTGTCACCATGAACCCAATTTTATTGAAACCCCAAGGAAATATGACCTCTCAGGTGATTTTAAAAGGTAGACCTGTTGGGGTAGTACAAGCCAGTGATTATTATGAACAATATTTTGATCGCGGTTGGCAAACCATTACCGAATGTTTAGAATATTTAACTCAAGAATTTGATGTTTTAGTATGTGAAGGTGCAGGAAGTCCCGCCGAAATTAATCTTAAACACCGAGATTTAACAAATATGCGGGTTGCTAAATATTTGAATGCTAAAACCTTATTAGTCGTTGATATAGATCGAGGCGGTGCTTTTGCTCATGTTGTTGGAACTTTGCAACTGTTAGACCCAGAAGAACGAGCCTTAATTAAAGGGATTATTATTAATAAATTTCGAGGACAACGATCCCTATTAGAACCGGGAATTCAATGGTTAGAAGAGTATACAGGAATTCCAGTCGTTGCGGTTATTCCTTGGATTGATTCTCCCTTTCCCGCAGAAGATTCTTTAAGTTTATTCGAGCGTCGTACCAGTTCCTCCCCAACTGAATTAACCATTGCCATTATCCGCTTTCCTCGTATTGCTAATTTTACGGATTTTGATCCCCTCGATTCAGAATCGAGTGTTAAAATAAAATATGTAGCTCCTTCTGAATCTTTAGGACATCCTGATGCTGTGATTCTTCCAGGGTCTAAAACAACGATAGCGGATTTACAAGTTTTAAAACAATCAGGAATGGCCAATCAAATTAAAAATTATGTCGCAGCCGGGGGTCAGGTGATGGGAATTTGTGGAGGTTATCAAATGTTAGGAAAAATGGTCTCTGATCCCTATGGTTTAGAAGGACAATCAGGAGATTATGAAGGGTTAGGATTATTACCAATCAAAACCATTATTGCTCATCAAAAAACATCCCGTCAACGCTTAGTTTCCTCTCATTATCCCCAGGAAGGTTTACCCGTTGAAGGCTATGAAATTCATCAAGGACGAACTCAACTTTTAGATTCTAATGATGTTTCTCCCCTATTTAATGATCCGAATTTAGGATTTGTCAATCATCAAAAATCCATCTGGGGTCATTATCTACATGGCATTTTTGATAATAGTCCTTGGAGGCGAACTTGGTTAAATCATCTACGAAAACCTAGAGGGTTAAATCCTTTACCCACTGGAATTGCTAATTATCGAGAACAGCGAGAAATGCTATTCGATGTCTTAGCTGATACGGTAGAATCTTATTTAGATTTAAAATCAATTCTCTAGGAGTCAACTCCTCAACGTTAACAGCAAAAAGTTAGTCAAAAACCGTTAAAAGTTAACATGAAAATACATTTTTTACCCGATCAAGTAACCGTTGAAGCTCAACCTGGCGAACCTTTATTAGAAGTAGCAGAACGTGCAGGCGTTGTGATTCCTACAGGGTGTTTAATGGGGTCTTGTCATGCTTGTGAAGTAGAAATTGATCAAGATAATTTTATCTGTGCTTGTATTTCATCTGTTCCCACCGGAAAAGCTGAAATCACCATTAATATTTATAGTGATCCTACTTGGTAGCAAGGAGAAAGGAACAATAGCGAAGGGGTAATGGGGAATCAAAAAAATTAGGTTTAGGTTAATCAGCATAGAGATTATATCAAAGAACAAGGTTGAATAATCGCTTTTTTTAAAAGGCTTTTATAATCTCGATTTTTAATAATATAAGACCCAAACCGTTCTAAATGGGGATTATTCATTTGAGCATCAAATAACATAAAATTTCGAGATCTCAATCGTTCAACTAATTTAACCATTGCCACTTTTGAACCATCAGGAATTCTAAAAAACATCGATTCCCCAATAAAAGCTCCTCCAATCACAATTCCTAATATTCCTCCAGCTAATTCATCTCCTTTCCAAGTTTCAAAACTATAGGCAAATCCTGCTTGATTTAAGGCTTTATAAATTTGTTTTAATTCCGAAGATATCCACGTTTCTTCTCGATTAGCACAGCCTTCGACAACGGCGTTAAAATCTTGATTAATAGCAACAGTAAAGCGATTTTGATTCAAAATTCGTTGTAGGGAATGGGGATAACGAAATCGTTCATCTAAGGGAATGAGGGCTCGTTCTCGACTCGAATACCATCCTAGACTATTTTCACCGTCATTTGCCATTAAAAAGTATCCTTGGGCATATCCTTCGAGAATCGCACTAATATCATATTGCATAGGTGACAAACTTTGCTATGATTTCAAGAAGATATTAACTGTTATTGCTTAAGCTATGCTAAATCTTAACTCGTCCTTTATGTTAGAAAGTACCTTAACGAAACTGCTCAACAAAACTGAGAAAACCTGGGGTTATCTCCAAGTGTATCAACGGGGAGAATTTTATTATCTCAGTATTCCGGGTCATGGGGAGGATATTCTGAAATTTAAAAGCAATGAAACCACCCATTCTTATCAATTATATTGGTATAAACGTCCGAATCCTTCAGTGTTTGTAGAAGCCAAAACTTTAAAAACTTATCAAAAAGCCACCAGAACTTATGATAAAGGTAAAACGTTTCAAGTTTGTTTTAAACGAGAAGCTAATCCGATTGAGTCTGCGATTAATCGCTTATTTGCTGAACTGATTAAAACTAAAATAACCGAAGAATATATCGGGAAAGATTCTCCTATTATCACCCTTGTGCAAGAATAGAATCATCCTTTACCATCAACCGTCAACCATTTATGAATGAACCTATTAAGCCTATCACCTTACCTCCGAGTGAGAATCTACAACAGGAAGGAGAATGGTTAAAACAAAATTTACATACCTGGTTAGATGAACAATTTATTCCTGAAGCTATCAATGAAACCATTGCACAACGGGCGGCTCAAATTTATGTTCGTCAACGCATGGAAGGAGAAAATGATGTCGGTTCCTTAGTCATTGCTATTGTGACAGAAATGGAATCTTTTGATTTTTCTAAAAGCTTTTTTGGAGAATTTGCGATCGCTAATGCTGTAAGTGATTTATTGTTAGATAGTTTAGGAATTGAACGTTGTTGCGGAAGATAAATATTAATAATCCCAAACTACTAAGGGCGAGGAAACCTCGCCCCTACAGGGGATGAGGGATAACGGTTTGTTACCAACTGGACTTGACAACGCCTGGTAATAACCCTTGGTGCGCCATTTCGCGGATCACGTTGCGAGATAATCCAAAATCCCGATAATAGCCTCTGGGGCGTCCAGTTAACCAGCAACGGTTTCTCACGCGGGTTTTAGAACTATTGCGGGGAAGTTGTTGAATTTTGCGGTGAATTTCCATTTTTTCCAGTTGAGACTCAGCTTGCTCAAACTGTTCTTTTAGTTCAGCGCGTTTTTCAGCATATTTCTCTACTAATTTTTTGCGCTTTTTATCGCGCTCAATCATGCTTTTCTTAGCCATATGAAGGCTGTTTTCCTCCTAAATGATTATTTATGCTTTAGCCTAAACGTTTTTCTGCGGTGGGGACGGTTGCCCCTTGAGCAGATGGGCATAAATCAGACAATTCACAATTATAACACGCTGGACTCCTGGCTGTACAGATAGCGCGACCATGATAAATCAAGCGAATTGACCAATTTTCCCAGTCCGGTTGGGGAATCAACCCCATCAAATCCCGTTCAATGCGAATGGGGTCAGTGTGGGTTGTCAGTCCCAAGCGTTGACTCAAGCGTTTAACATGGGTATCCACCGTCACCCCCATATTAATCCCATAGCCATGACCTAAAACCACGTTAGCGGTTTTTCGAGCCACGCCAGGGAGTTCGAGAAGGTGTTCCATGAGTTTTGGCGGTTGTCCCCCGTATTTTTCCACCAGCAGTTGACAGGCGGCTTGAATATGACGAGCTTTATTACGATAGAACCCGGTTGACCGGACTAAATTTTCCAGTTCTGTGATATTAGCGGTTGCTAAACTTTCAGCGTCGGGAAAGCGAGAAAATAAAGCTGGGGTGACTTGATTAACTCGTTCATCGGTACATTGAGCCGATAAAATAGTGGCGACTAATAATTGCACCGGAGTTTCATAATTCAAGCTACAAGTTGCATCAGGATACAGGCGTTTGAGTCGCAATAAAATCTCTAAAGCCCGTTGTTTTGTCCCCCGCTTTTTCTGAGTCACCATGTTAATTTTTTACTGTTGAAAGAGCGAACGCACCCAACTTAAATCCGTTAAATTAACGGCATCTCGAATAATCAAGAAAATCCCCAATCCTAACAACAACATTAACCCAGTTTGCATCACACTTTCTTGGACTTTATCCGGTAAAGGTTTACCTCGTAACGCTTCGATTAATAAAAACGCTAATTGACCGCCATCTAAAGCCGGAAGCGGAAGAATATTAATGAACGCCAAGTTAATACTAATTAAGGCGGCAAATTGAAATAAATTTCCCGCATCCGAACGGGCAATATCAGCACCAATTGCCACAATTCCAACCGGGCCAGATAACTGTTCTGCGGTTTCACTAAAGTTACTAATCAGTTGTGCAAAACCCGATGCCGTTAAATTAATAATGCGTTGAAATTCTGTTGCTCCTTCCGTCAAGGCTGCAATCGGGTTTTTAGCGCGATGACGAACAATCGTTCCATTCGCACTTAACTGCACACCAATGCGACCTTTACCATCATTTCCCAGTTCAGGAGTTACCTTGAGTGATACAACTTGATCTTGCCGTTTAATTTGCATCGATAACGCTTGATTCGGATGATCTTGAATCTCCTGAATTAAGGTTTTAATCGAAGTTTCAGACGCTCCTAATTCTTGACCATCGACAGCCAAAATAATATCTTGTGATTGGATGCCAGCCCGGTTAGCAGCAGAACTTAAATCTTGAGATACTTCTGCAACTTTAACCCCCGGTTGATAATTAAAATTGGGAACCCCAATAATGCCAATTTGAGTCACCAATAAAAAATAAGCAAAAATTAAATTGGCAATCACTCCCGCACTAATTACAATCGCTCGATCTAAAACGGGACGATTACTCAATAAATTCGGGTCATCTTTAGGAATGGTACTATCTGGATCTTCATCAGGAAATCCTACATATCCTCCTAACGGCAGACCTCGAAGGGCATACTCGGTTTCTGGGCCTTGATATTTCCATAAAATCGGGCCAAAGCCAATGGAAAACCGATTCACATGAATATTCTGTAAACGCGCGGCTAAAAAATGCCCCAGTTCATGAACGACAATTAACACTGCAAGAACTGCGATCGCTGCCAATACTGACATGAATAAGTCCCGTAAAACAACATAAAAGCGGTTCTAACTATTTTAATATCTAGTGTTGAAAGTTGACCCTTGACCCTGGGCAGAAGGTTTATAACCGTCAGTTTTCACAGTATGATGATCAAACAGGAGTCATTCAACACTGGATCTAAAATCCCATCTTCACTGAACAGTTAACCGTCAACAATCAACGTCAGCACCCCGCTCTAAAGAGACGGGGCTCATGCCTCCTCTTTGGATAGCTGACCAGCCTAAGTCTTCATTGACTATGTTATCGGCAAGTGTTCAAGAACCCACCAATAGATGCGTAGCTAGTCTATTGCTCTGGAACTTAAAAGTTAAACAGTTTTACGAGGGGTAAAATAGTGCTTTTGAGATAGTTACCGACCGATAACATTGGCGTTCGCGTAGCGTGTGCGAAGCACTCAGCTAACTTTACCCTAGTAATAGGAGTGGGAGAAATCCCAAAAAAACCGGGAATCGGCAAATCAAACAATTTTTGTCGGTTCCCAATCCAATATTCACGGGAAATTTATTCCCCTGAGTCGTGTTTCCTCTCAGGTCTGAAGACGCTGAGTTTCCACACTCCCATCCTACTTTTATGACAACGACCCTTGCTCGTACTCCCCTTTATAACGCCTCCGTTGAACTCAATGGCCGTATGGTGCCCTTCGCAGGTTGGGAAATGGCGGTTCAGTTTACAGGAATTAACCGCGAACATGAAGCCGTCCGTCAAGCGGTGGGTATGTTTGATATTTCCCACATGGGTAAATTTATTCTGCGCGGAGAACACTTAATTGATGCGTTACAATCTCTAGTTCCCTCAGATTTCAGCCGTTTACAACCCGGTGAAGCTCAATATAGCGTTTTGTTGAATGCTCAGGGAGGAATTTTAGACGATATTATTTTTTATTATCAAGGCATTGATCCGGTGACGAATTTACCCCAAGGCGTCATGATTGTGAATGCAGCGACTCGTTCACGGGATAAAGCTTGGATTAGTGCCCATATTGAGGATCAGGGGATAATATTAGAAGATTTATCTAAAGATCAAGTGTTATTAGCACTTCAGGGGCCACAAGCAGAAGCCACGTTACAACCCTTCGTTGAAGATAACCTTTCTAGCATTAAATTTTTTGGTCATCTTAATACCACAATTTTAGGACAACCCGCCTTTATTGCCCGTACTGGATACACCGGAGAAGACGGATTTGAAATGATGGTTGATCCGAATATTGGGATTCAACTTTGGCAAAATTTAGCCACATCTGGTGTCATTCCCTGTGGTTTAGGAGCAAGAGATACCCTGCGTTTAGAAGCCGCAATGGCATTATATGGGCAAGATATTGATTTGAACACAACTCCTTTAGAAGCGGGTTTAGGTTGGATTATTCATTGGGATACCAAGGGAAAATTTATTGGTCGTTCCGCTTTAGAACAACAAAAAAACACTGGAGTCACTCACAAATTAGTCGGGTTAGAAATGCAGGGACGATATATTGCCCGTCACGGATATCCAGTTTTATTTAACGGTGAAAAAGTCGGAGAAATTACCAGTGGAACCTTATCTCCAACATTAGGAAAAGCCATTTCTATGGCCTATGTTCCTACCCGATTATCCAAAATCGGTCAATCTTTAGACGTGGAAATTCGCGGCAAAACTTACCCCGCAACGGTTGTTAAACGTCCCTTCTATCGTTCTCCCCATCGACCTAAAAAATAAAGCAGAGGGAACAGGAAGACAGAAGAAATACAAACCATCAACCGTTAACAATTAACAGTGACCACCAACTATGGTTAAAACGTAATTCAGTACCCAAACATCATTATTTACAGATTGGGTGATTCCCTGTTCCCTGTTCCCAGTTAATCACAGTTCCCGGTTCCCTTTCTCAACTAGGTAATTAATTTTGCACCAGCACTTATTAACAATTGGATGGCGGGAGTGGGTGGCGTTACCGAGTTTGGGAATTGGGAAAATTAAAGCCAAAATTGATACAGGTGCCCGTTCATCAAGTTTGCACGCTTTTGATATTCAGATTGTTGAATTTCAGGGTCAACAACGGGTTCGGTTTAAAGTACACCCCATCCAACGCGATACAATCAATACGGTCAGTACAGAAGCGGACTTACTGGAATATCGTCCCATCCGTAATTCGGGTGGACATACGGAATTAAGACCTGTGATTGTAACGGATCTTGAACTGATGGGAAAACGATGGTTAATTGAATTAACGTTAACAAATCGAGATGCAATGGGATTTCGGATGTTATTAGGAAGACAAGCCATAAAAGGACGGTTTTTAATTGATTGTCATCAATCCTTTTTAGGAGATTATAAATAACAGAAAAAATCTAATTTTAAGACTATTTTATTATTATGAAAATTGCGATCTTATCCCAAGATAGTTCCTTGTATTCGACTAGACGACTGAGACAAGCAGGGGAACAACGGGGTCATGAGATACAGATTATTGATTATTTAAGATGTCATATTTCAATTGTTTCTGACAATCCTGCCATTATTTATGAAGGAAAACCATTAGGCAAATTTGATGCAATTATTCCTCGAATTGGAGCCTCAAAAACTTTTTATGGAACGATTATTGTCCGTCAATTTGAACTGATGGGAATGTTGACGTTAAATGGCTCTCAAGGAATTATACGTTCCCGTGATAAATTGAATGCGTTGCAAGTTTTAGCCAAAGAAGGCATTAACTTACCAAAAACAGCATTTTCAACTTCGATTAAAGAGATAGATCATTTAATTGAACAAGTCGGAGGTACACCTTTAATTATTAAACTGTTAGAAGGAACTCAAGGCATGGGAGTGATTTTAGCAGAAAGTTATCAATCAGCTAAATCAGTAATTGAGGCATTTCAAGGGTTAAATATTGATATTTTAGTACAGGAATTTATTCAAGAGGCGAATGGTTCTGATTTGCGGTGTTTTGTGATTGGAGATAAAGTGGTTGCAGCCATGAAACGCTTGAGTAACCCTGGAGAATTTCGGGCTAATTTACATCGAGGCGGAAAAGCTGAAAATGTTAAATTAACCGCAGAAGAACGGAATATGGCTATTAAATCTGCAAAAGTAATGGGATTAAAAGTTGCAGGAGTAGATATGATCCGTTCTGATCAAGGCCCCCTGGTTTTAGAGGTGAATTCATCCCCAGGGCTTGAAGGAATTGAAACGGTTACAGGAATTGATGTATCGGATAAAATTATTGAATTTTTGGAAAAAAATGTAATGATAGGAGGGAATAAAGAACCAGGAACCGGAAACAGAAAAAAAAAGAGGAGTACACCCCCAACATTTGAGAATTAGCTATATAATATAATCATTTAAACTTAATATAAAATAGTCAAAATTATTAACCCTATTGCCTATAGCAAGATTGCCTATTGCCCATTCGTAATTCCCTGTTCCCTGTTCCCTCTTTAATGGAGATCAACCCAATGGTACTAATAACGGCTCAACAAATCGCAGATTTAATGCCAGATACCAGTCAACTCGAAAGTGATGAACCAGAGATGGAAAGTTCTTTACATTATTTACAATTAGCTTTATTAGTTTCTTGTTTAGATTGGCTTTGGCGAGAACGAGAGGATTATTTTATTGGAGCGAATTTAACGGTTTATTACAGTCAACAACAACTCAGAAATCGAGAATTCAGAGGCCCCGACTTTTTTGTGGCTAAAAATACGGTAAAACGTCCCCGTCGCTCGTGGGTTGTTTGGCAAGAAGATGGAAAATATCCCGATATCATTATTGAATTACTCTCAGATTCTACCGCTAAAGTTGATCGACAAGAAAAGAAAAACCTATATCAAAATCGGTTTAGAACCCCAGAATATTTCTGGTTTTCTCCCGAAGATTTAGAGTTAGCAGGATTTCGTTTAATCGGTCAAGCCTATCATCCTATTATTAGCAATGAATCCGGCTTATTGTGGAGTGATGTATTAGGGTTATATTTGGGAATTTATAACAATCAATTACGTTATTTTAGTCCAGAAGGAGAATTAATTCCCACCCCAGCAGAAGCAGCCCTCGAAGCTCAAACCTTAGCCGAAACCGAACGTCAACGGGCCGAAACAGAGCGTCAACGGGCAGAACGTTTAGCCGAACAACTTAGAGCATTAGGGATTAATCCCGATTCAGTGGGTTAAACTATAGTTATCTCAAAATTTCCAAAATTCTGATCAATTCCTGATTCTGTATTAACCTAAGTTGCTTGTTATTAGCTTAGGAGGGTTCAAAATCATAAGATTTGTAACTAGCAACTTGTGTTATTACTTTAATGTTATGATTAACTAATAACAGGTAATCCAATCTCCACATCTGATCTCTTTTACTGTTTTCCCTTGTTAATCATAGGGTAAAACTTTCCCTATTATTTTTGACTACGGGATCATCCTGGGGATGATATCAATTTGGTTTTTCTTGTTTGCCTGTCGTACCAAAAATCAACCAGTGCTAACAATGAAGGAGTAAGAATATGTCTAGTTTTACAACGCTTCAATTGACTAATAATAACGCTGATGATGAGATGCCTAGTCTTTCAGAAAATCAGGTTGCTTGGTCTCAGTGGGATGGGTCTGCCTATCAAATCTATTATCATGATGGTGCTAATAGTATTCCCTTGACTAATAGTTATTTTAGCAATGAAAATGTAGAAATTTCAGGTAATAATATCGTCTGGTACTCCGGGGGATTATCTGGAGTTTCAAGTATTTACTTATATAATGGCAGCACCACAATTGAATTGAGTGATAATTCGTATAACACAAATTATAACGGCAATCCTCAAATATCCGGTAATAATGTTGTCTGGCCAAGCGGTAATGAAATTTATCTTTACAATGGCACTAATGTCATTCAACTGCCTAAGAATGACTCTGAGGAACTAAATATATATAAAGAAGTACGTGATCCCAGAATATCAGGTAATAATGTCATTTGGTCTGGTTGGGATGGGACTGATTATGAAATTTATCTTTACAATGGGGTTAATACCATTCAACTGACTAATAATGACTCTGAAGAACTAGAACCCGAAATATCAGGAAATAATGTCGTTTGGTTTGGTTGGGATGGAAATGATTATGAAATTTATTTTTACAATGGAATTAATACCACTCAATTAACCAATAATACTGAGGGTGATGATTCTCCCCAAATATCAGGAAATAATGTCGTTTGGAATGGTTGGGATGGGACTGATTATGAAATTTATCTTTATAATGGGATTAATACCGTTCAATTAACGAATAATACTGAGGCTGATGAGTATCCGAAAATATCAGGCAATAATATTGTTTGGGAGACTTTTGATGGAAATGATTATGAAATTTACGCTTACGATGGCAGTAGTATCCTCCAGTTAACGAATAATAATTCTGAGGACAAGAACTATGATATTTCTGGCAATAATATCATCTGGCAAGGTTGGGATAGTAACGATTGGGAAATTTATAAAGCGACCCTATCTTCAAATATTACCCCAACTCCAACTCCAACTCCAACCCCGAATACAAACGATACAATTTTTGGAACTGCTGGGAATGATCCGATTAGCGTCGGAATTGGGGATGATATAGTCTTTGGAAATAGCGGTAATGATGGGATTAATGGGGAGCAAGGTAATGATACCTTATTTGGGAATCAAAATGATGATCAACTCAATGGAGGTGAGGGTCAAGATCTTCTTTATGGAGGTCAAGACAATGATAACCTCTCCGGGGGTTTAGGTCAGGATCAAATTTTTGGGAACAAAGGCAATGACAACCTAGAAGGCAATGAAGGGAATGATAATCTGTATGGAGGTCAAGACAATGATAACCTGTCCGGTGGTGCGGATAATGACCTGTTATCGGGAGATAATGGGGATGATACCTTGCCCGGAGGTGTCGGTGCAGACCAGTTCTACATTGCTCCCACCCAGGGAAATGACGTGATCACTGACTTTATCCCTGGAGAAGATTTGATTATTTTAACAGGAGGATTAACCTTTGAACAGTTAACTTTCAGTCAAGATAATACCAACACTTTAATTAAACTAGCTTCAACTCAACAAATATTGGCTCAATTATTAGGAGTTAATTCGACTCAAATTAACGCTAACAATTTCTTACTCGGTTAACACCGAATCGGGGATCAGTTTGTTAATCATAACCTTTCTGGGGCTTTGGGTGAGGATCAACTTTTGGGGAACAAAGGCAGGGACAACCTCGATGGCCATCAGGGGAAATCAGACTCCAAATCTCCACACCTGTGTAGAAACCTTGCAGACAAGATTTCTACAGAAGTATTTCTGCCGAGATAGAAGCCGAAGATGAGAAAGGCAGGTTATAATTTGTTACGGAAGTTAGCAAAACTATAAGTTTTATGAGTAAACCTGCCGTCAATTCGTTTTTTGTGGGACGTGCCTTAGCGGAAGGACTGTACGAACAACTGGGAAATGGTCTGGCCAACTTCCTCAGCGAACTGGGGAAATTTGACGCAGAACAGAAAGAACATCTACGACAGTTTACCCAACAGGTGATGGAACGCGCCTCTCAAGAAGCGGGAACCGTTGTTACCGATAGTTCCTCCCCGTTTAACTCTGCATTTTCTAACGGTGAACCCGTAGATTTACAAGCGACGATTGACGAACTGCGAGCAGAAGTGGCTGAACTCCGTTCAGAATTGCAACGGTATCGTAATCGCACCGTGTAAACTCTGTTTTAATCAAACAAGCACTGAATAGGGTCAACATCATTTTGGAAACGGTCGTGTCTGTTCCTGCTGATCATGCCATTCGGGGTTCCGAACCGGAACAACGAATGAATCCGCCTATAGTTACTCCTTCCCGCAAACATTATGGGGGAAAAGCTTACCGTTGGAATCGCAAAAATTATTCCCGTAATCGACGTTTTATTGATATTTGGACGTTTGTATTAACGTGGTTAACTTGGTTGTGGATCGATGGTAAAAAATGGAGTTACTGGGGCGGTTTTACCGAAGAAAAGAAGAATGCTCGCCGTCGAGCGCAAGCAATATGGGTTCGAGAAACATTTTTAGAGTTAGGGCCAACCTTTATTAAAGTTGGACAATTATTTTCCACCCGTGCCGATTTATTCCCCATTGAATATGTAGAAGAACTCTCGAAACTTCAAGATAAAGTTCCAGCCTTTAGCTATGAACAAGCTGAAGAAATTATCGTCGAAGATCTCGGTAAAACTGTTCAAGAATTATTCCAAAATTTTGATCCCATTCCCTTAGCAGCAGCCAGTCTAGGTCAAGTTCACAAAGCTCAACTTCATTCTGGCTCCGATGTGGTGGTGAAAGTTCAACGCCCCGGACTGAAAAAATTATTTGAAATTGATTTAGCGATTCTGCGAGGCATTGCTCGCTACTTCCAAAACCATCCCCGTTGGGGAAAAGGTCGAGATTGGGTGGGAATTTATGATGAATGTTGCCGGATTTTATGGTTAGAAATTGACTACCTGAATGAAGGTCGCAATGCCGATACATTCCGAAGGAATTTTCGCAATTGTGATTGGGTCAAAGTTCCGCGAGTATCCTGGCAATATACCTCTCCCAGAGTCCTCACCTTAGAATATATTCCAGGGATTAAAATTAGCAATTATGAAGCCTTGGAAGCATCAGGACTTGACCGTAAAGAACTGGCTCAAATGGGAGCTAAAGCTTATTTACAACAACTCCTGAATCATGGCTTTTTCCATGCCGATCCCCACCCCGGTAATATTGCCGTTAGTCCGGGGGGCGAACTGATTTTTTATGATTTTGGCATGATGGGACAAATTACGTCCAATCTGCGAGAAAAACTCATGGAAACGCTGTTTGGCATTACCCAACGAGATGCAGATCGGGTGGTGAAATCCTTAATTGCTGTTGGAGCATTAGCACCAACCGGAGATATCGGGCCTGTGCGTCGGTCAATTCAATATATGTTAGATCACTTTATGGATCAACCGTTTGAAAATCAATCGATTGCTGCCATCAGTGATGATTTGTATGAAATTGCTTATGACCAACCGTTTCGATTTCCGGCAACCTTTACCTTCGTGATGCGGGCCTTCTCGACATTAGAAGGAGTCGGAAAAGGACTTGACCCTGAATTTAACTTTATGGAGGTGGCACAGCCGTTTGCCATACAGCTTATGTCTAATGGAAATCTTCCCAATACTGCCAATAGTATTTTTAATGAACTGGGTCGCCAAGCGGTGCAAGTCAGTTCCTCGGCGTTAGGCTTACCCGGACGCATTGAAGATACCCTGGAAAAACTCGAACAAGGGGATATCCGAATGCGGGTTCGTCTTGCAGAAACTGACCGGGTATTAAGACGGGTGAGTAATGTCCAAATGGGCACAAATTACGCTGTGCTGATCAGTGCCTTCACCCTATCGGCTACACTGTTATTGATTAGTGATAAGGTGGGGTTAGCGTTGATTGTACTCTTCTTAGCGTTTGCTATGGGGATTGCTTTCTTAAGACTGTTACGACGGATTGACCGTCTCGATCGCATGATGTAAATCCTTGATGGAAATAGTCACATAACCCTGACTTTTAAAGTTAAGGAATGTTAACCGTCCGCAGCCTTTCTCACCCATCCTGATCAGCAAATATTGGAAAATTTAAAATAGAAACCCCTTGGGGAGTTAGAGGATAACTCATATTTGTTTATGAAACGTTTTTTTGCTGGGATGACGGATACAGGTAAGGTTCGCAACGTCAACCAAGATGCTTACTACATCGATCCTAATGGCCGTTTTTTCATTGTCGCGGATGGAATGGGTGGACACGCAGGGGGTCAAGAGGCAAGTCTGATTGCCACTCAAACCATTAAAGATTACATTCTTGACCATTGGGATCGTCCCGAACAATCCCAGACTCTACTCAAGAATGCGTTGATCGCGGCAAACAAAGCGATTTTGCAGGATCAGCAACAACATCCCGAACGCTCGGATATGGGGACGACGGCGGTTGTGGCTTTATTCCGAGAAGATGAGGAGAACCCTTGGTTTGCCAATGTGGGGGATTCTCGTTTATATCGTTTACGGGGACATACCTTACAACAAATTACAGAAGATCAAACTTGGGTGGCTCAAGCGGTGAAACGCAACGCCTTAACCCCAGATGAAGCTCGCATTCATCCTTGGCGTCATGTTCTGTCTCAGTGTTTAGGACGTGAAGATCTCTCAGACATTAGTATTGATCAGATGGATGTACAGCCGGGAGATCGGTTGCTGTTGTGTAGTGATGGGTTGACCGAAGAACTTTCAGATACAATCATCACCGCTAACCTCAAATCAATTCGAGCTTGTGAAGCCGCAGCGAAGGCGTTAGTCCAAGAGGCAAAAGACCGGGAAGGGCGAGACAATATTACAGTTATTGTGGTCGCGGTTGGATCGTTAGAGGGTTAATCCTATTTCCTATGCGTGTAATCGGTTTGATCAGTGGAACCTCCGTTGATGGCATTGATGCGGCTTTGGTTGAGATTACAGGTTGTCAACGGGATCTCAAAGTGCAATTCTTGGCGGGGGCGACTTATCCCTATTCTGAGGCGTTGCGATCGCAAATTTTGCAGGTCTGTGGTGGCATGGCTTTATCAATGGCTGAATGGTCTGACCTGGATGATGCGATCGCTCAGGCTTTTGCTCAAGCAGCCATCACTTTGCAACAGTCCTCTGAACCTGCGGAATTAATCGGTTCTCAGGGTCAAACGGTATTTCATCGCCCTCCCCAAAAAGAACAACTCGGTTACAGTGTCCAACTGGGGCGGGGAGAACTGATCGCCCATTTAACCGGGATCACAACGGTCAGTAACTTTCGAGTCGCTGATATTGCGGCTGGAGGTCATGGTGCTCCCCTGGTTCCAATTCTGGATGTTTATCTTCTTCGTCATCCTGAATATCATCGCTGTGTTCAAAATATTGGGGGAATTAGTAATGTCACCTATTTGCCTCAAACGAACCTCAATGACACCCCCCTCCCCCCACCGATTTTAGGCTGGGACACTGGGCCAGGAAATATCTTACTTGATTTAGCGGTACAATATTTTTCTCAAGGGACACAAACCTACGACCAGGATGGTGTGTGGGCTGCCACTGGTACTCCTTGTATCCCGTTAGTTGAAGAGTGGTTACAGCAAGATTTTTTTCAGCAACCTCCCCCGAAATCAACGGGGCGAGAATTATTTGGAAAAAACTATTTACAATTTTGTTTAGCGGAAGCAGAACCCTACAATTTAAGTCCGGCAGATGTTTTAGCAACACTAACGGAATTGACAGCCCTGTCAATCTATCGCAGTTATTGTCAATTTTTACCTTCCCTACCGGATCAGATTTTATTATGTGGAGGAGGAAGCCATAACCGTTATTTAAAACATCGATTAGAAACTTTATTTGCTCCAATTCCGGTTTTTTCTACCTCAGAAATAGGCTTAAATGCTGATTTTAAAGAAGCCATTACCTTTGCGGTTTTAGCTTATTGGCGACAGCTAGGTATCCCTGGAAATTTACCGACGGTCACAGGAGCAAATTCTGAGGTTTTACTGGGACAAATTCACACCGCCTGGACGACAACGTGATACCATAACAACAAATCGCTTGAAGAGATAATCTGTAGAGCTTAGTCGATCTGACAAGAGAAAAGTTTTGAGTTTTCTAGGACTCAGAATTTTTAGTTTAGGTGAGGTGCAGAAAATAAGGGTAGCACTGTGGCTCATACATTTTTAATGGAATCTGGTCAATGGTTATTAGAAGGAAGTTGGCTTAATCGGAATGAACTGCCAATTGCCGTCCGAGGAAAAACAGTTGTTGCATGGAATCAAAGTGACTGGTTTAGTATGGTGACAAAATTAGTCTTTCCCGGTCACGATCACGAGGATATTATCTTACAGTATCGGGGACGATTAGATAGTAATGAACGAGAATATACCTTTGTTTTACAACACAGTCAATTAGGCAAAATCGAAGGGGAAGGATTAATTAGCCTTGAGTCGATTGTCCAACGTTATCGAGTTTTAGGAGATGAACGTCAACGTCGGAATGGATTTGAAACTTTGAGAAAAGTTGATTCCAACCATTACTATTATTCAAGTGGAATCATGGCAGGACACACGCTGAATTTAATTAGTGTGATGGAAGCGACTTTAGAACGTAAATCTTAATTGAATCGGGTTGATTTAACTTTCATAAAAAGCGTTTCATCGAAGAAGCAGGTTGCGCCCCATTACCCCTAACCTGTTTCCAACTGTTGGAAAAAAGTGAGAGATAGAGGTCGCTGACTGCGACATCTTCTAGTATTATTCCTGCACAAAATTGGGTTCCAAGCCCCAATGGTGTTTGAGAAAATGTTGGTACATATTTTCTCGCACCATCATGTGTTCATAGAGATTGATTAAAAACTCCTGTGCCTGTTCTCGACTCATTTGACCCACTTGCAGCTTGAAGGAACTGAGGTTAAATTGTTGTTCCAAAGAGAGTTCTACAGGTTGGTTCATGGTTCGCTCCTATCAGTTGTGTAGTATTGTTAACAAGTGTAACAACTGTTTGACAAATTGTCCATTCTCTTCTAAAGAGATGTCTATTCTGAAGATAGCAAATCTTTTGAAAGATGGTGTAGCATAGGATACGAGTTTTGACGACAAAGGGTATAGATCTCAAGACAGAATGGAAATTAGAGGCTCAATGATCAGGAATCTTTCCAGTTTGATGTGTTAAACTCATATAGAGTATTTGTAATTCTTATCAAGTTTTTGTTCTGACTCACAAGGATGAGAAATTTAACATGACTCCTGCTAAGACCGAGCCAACCAGAGCGTTCTGGAGTCGATTTCGTTTTCTTCCCTACGCTGTGGTAGGGGTTTTGATTTTTTATTTTAATTCGACTTGGGATTCTAATTTTTTTGTTAAAGGATACCTAACGGTGATTGAAGCACAAACTTCTATCATTTTGTTATACTTTTTAATAGCTAGGCTTTCCAAAAGCCGGAACCGTAAACTGAATCGCTAATCCAGACTAAATGCCTAAAATTTAGGAGAAAAACCCATGAAGAATAAATTTGCAGCCGCGATACTCGCTTTCTTTTTAGGTGGTTTTGGAGTTCATAAGTTCTATTTAGGAGAAAATTTTGGCGGGATTCTTTATTTATTATTTTGTTGGACATTTATTCCAGCAATTTTAGCGTTTTTTGATTTTTTAGGCTTATTGTTAATGTCGGATCAAGCCTTCAATGCTAAATTTAATCCAGGTGTTGCTTATTCAGCATTAAATGGAAGTCGTTCAGCCGAGGATATTACCGTCGGTTTATCTCAACTCAAAAGCCTTTATGATCAAGGTGCAATTACCGCAGAAGAATATGAAGAAAAACGTCGCAAATTATTAAAAGAACTGTAAACCTCAATCGGAGTGACCTTGAAGGTGTCTAATCTATCTAAATGGTTTCAGAAAGTCCCCCAATGGTTATATTGGTCTTTATTACCTGTATTCGGGGGATTTGCGATTGTCTATGCTGGAAATAAAACCAAAACTCAACCTTGGATTTATATCGGTTTAGGGTTTGTAGCAGCGGCTTTTATTTTCTCGGATACCTCCTTTGCAGGCTTGGTTTGGATGGGTCAAATTATTACTGCGATCGCATTGCGGAATAAATTTTTAGCTAAAACTTTTCCCCATCCTTTATCTAATTTACATGAGTCTCATCTCACCCAATTAGTGGCTCAATATCACGATAAAATTGATATTAATACTTGTTCTAAACATGATTTGGTTCATGGATTAGATTTACCGATTGTTTATGCGAATGAAATTGAAGACTTGAAACGAGAAGGCTATAATTTCACCAGTTTAGAAGAACTTGCTGAATTAATTGGGATTCCTGAAGCAACGATCAAACGGATTACACCGTTAGTAACCTTTGGGTTTGATATTAATAAAGAAATTCATCATTCTTGGCGACGATTAAATGTATTATCAATGGATGAATTAGTGGAATTAGGGTTAAATATGAATGCCGCTAAAATTATCGTTTTAGAACGTCAACAACGAGGAGGTTATAAGTCTTTCCTAGATTTTAAAAAACGGACTCAACTGCCATTACATATTTATCGTCATTTTTTATGAATGCGATCGCTTAATTTTTAATAAAGTCTCTACAAATGCAAAGGATCAATATCAATGGTAATATAAACAGAACCGGAGTTAAACTCAGAGAATTTTGGTAAAATAATAGAAGAGTCTTGAGAGGTTTTAATTAAAATTTGCCAGCGATAACGATTTGCAACCCGAAGAATAGGCGCAGGAGCGGGGCCTAATAATTCAAAATTAGAATCGGGATTATTTTCTAATAATAATTCTGCTAATTTTTTGGCAGTTTCTTCAACATTTTTCTGATTAAAACTACTTAATCTTAATAAAATTAAACGACCATAAGGCGGATAATTTAACTCCTGTCGCTGTTGTAATTCTGTGGCGACGAAGGATTCATAATCATGACGTTGTACCGCTTGAATAACCGGGTGTTCGGGGGTGTAGGTTTGTAGAATCACTCGCCCTGGATCATTCCCTCTTCCGGCTCGTCCTGCGACTTGAACTAAGGTTTGAAAGGCGCGTTCACTCGCACGATAATCAGATAAATGTAATAACCCATCGGCGGATACAATTCCGACTAAACTAACAGAAGCTAAATCTAACCCTTTGGTTAACATTTGGGTTCCCACTAATAAATCTGCTTCTTTATTTGCAAATTGAGTTAATAAGGTACGATGAGCATTTTTTCGAGAGGTGGTATCACTATCAAATCGAATTGATTTTAACTCAGGAAATAAGCGATTTAATTCTTCAATAACCCGTTGAGTTCCACTCCCAAAATGTTTAAAATAGGGAGAGTCACAATCAGGACAACGCTGGGGATACAATTGACTATAATTACAATAATGGCATCTTAACAGTTGCGCCGCATTCGGATGTTCATGATGATATGCTAAGGACACATCACAATGGGGACATTCCATCACATAACCACAACTGCGACAGGAAACAAAGGTACTGTGTCCTCGACGATGGATAAATAAGATTCCTTGTTGACGAGTTTCTTGGAGTTGATTTAAAGCAGTTTGTAAGTCATAACTAAAAATTGATCGGTTTCCTTGACGCAATTCTTGACGCATATCAACGATTTTAATCGGAGGAAGGGGTCGCGCTTGAATGCGTTCGGGAAGGGATAAATAAAATCGATTTTGTTGATTTTTCTGTTTAATTTCTAACCAAGTTTCTAAGGATGGAGTTGCTGAACCTAATATTAAGGGACAATTTTCTAATTCCGCTCGCCATTGAGCAACTTTTCGAGCATGATAACAGGGAGGAGGTTGATCTTGTTTGAAACTGCTATCATGTTCTTCATCAAGAATAATTAATCCTAATTTCGGTAAAGGTGCGAATATTGCTGAACGAGTCCCGATAATAATTTGGGGTAAACCCAAAGTCATATTCCGCCAGGTATCGTAACGTTCTCCATCGGAAAGGGCACTATGATAAACAAAAACTTGATCGCCAAAACGGGCACGAAATCGGTCGGTTAATTGAGGGGTTAAGCCAATTTCAGGAACTAATACTAAGGCGGATTTTCCTTGATTTAAAATAGGTGCGATCGCTTGTAAATAAACTTCGGTTTTTCCTGAACCTGTCACCCCATGTAATAAAACTTGAGCATAACTGGATAAAGAGTTAATGGTTTGTAAAGATTGAGTTTGATATTGATTTAAAATTTTAGGCTGATCAGGAGTTTGAAAAATGCCTTGATTTTGCCTTAAAATTTCTCTTTCCGTGATAATAATACAGCCTTTTTCTGCTAAATTTTTTAATAAGCTAGAACTGGTACTACAAATTTTAATTAAATCATTGAACCAAAGTTCTCCTCCTTGTTGCTTGAGAACTTTAATCACCAGGGTTAAAACTTCCTGCTGACGAGGGGTTAAATCTAAAGGGATAATATCATCAACTAATGTAACAGCTTGTTTTAATTTAGGGCGAGGGGGGCTAGGGGGTTCTAAATAACTTTCAACCCATTTTCGCTGTAATAAATCTTTCAATCCTCGTTGAGCATTAATGACATTTTGTTTTAAATATTTCCAAGTAAAATCTTTTGTTCCTGAAGATTGTAAAAGATTTAAAAGAGAAGCAGCAGCCGGATTTAAAAATAATTGAACATCCTTGGGGATGGGTTCAGACGTTAAACGAATGCGACGTTGACTTTTTCCTAATAATCCAGGGGGTAAAGCAGTCCGAATGACTGAAATTAAAGGGGTTTGATAATAATTAGAAACCTGTTGTAACAGTTGCCAATAAGTTGAAGGGAAGAAACCGTTACAAATAATATCTTCAACGGCTTTGACTCGATGTTCTGGTAAATCAGGAGACAGTTGATCGAGAAACTGAATTACAATTCCTCCTATTTGTTGAGTTCCAAAGGGAACACTCACAATATCTCCAGGCTTTACCCTTAAATCTGAAGGAACTCGATAAATAAATAACTTTTGTTCCTCTTGTTCTTCTGTATTAAACCCATAAGGAACATCCACTAATACTTCAACAAATCGTTCTGAACCCAAAACAGAATCATCCGAATGCTCTTGATGATAAGATGCGCCAGATTCAGCAACAATTAACCGAGATTGATTACAAGTCAAAACAGACATGAGCCATTTTTGTTGAGTATTAACGGGGAGAAGGGTGACGGGTTGCGGATCGGAAATACCGGACACCGACACCCTGGAGATTAAGGATTACCTAATAAATCGACAATCGCTTGTCGTTCAGTAGAATCAGAATTAAACACTTGACGGGTATCTGTAATTAACCAATCTAAGGCCGCTGCTTGCACATCAATAGAAGCGCCAAGCTTATCTACACAATAGCGCCCAAACACTAATTTATCCACTAAACGGACTCCGGGGCCTAAACGAGAATATTCAAAAATCACGCTATTATCTACATAGGCATCACTGCAAATCCAGCAGTTAGGGCCGATCATAGTAGGGCCAATAATACTTGCACCCTCTTCAATGCGAGTCATCCCTCCAATATAAACCGGGCCTTGAATATTAACTTTATCCCAATTAACCGCCACATTTAATCCAGTATAGACCCCTGGACGCACCTGTTGACCGGGAATAGAAACGTTTTTAATAGATCCTAATAACACACTGCGAATCGCTTGCCAATAATCGGGGACTTTCCCAATATCCACCCATTCAAAATCCATTGAAATTCCATAAAAAGGCGCATCAATTTTAACTAAATGGGGAAATAATTGGCTACCAATATCATACTCACACCCGGAAGGAATATATTTAAAAATCTCAGGTTCAAAAATATAAATCCCTGTATTAATATCCGTACTCAAAGCTTCTTGGACTGAAGGTTTTTCTTGAAACGCTTTCACACGACCCGTTTTGTCGGTGACAACCACGCCATAACTAGAAACTTGATCCCTAGGAACCGATTTCATCACAATAGTAGCAATAGAGCCTTTTTCTCGATGCCATTTGACTGCTTCTGTTAAGTCTAAATCAATTAAAGCATCCCCACATAACACCACAAAAGTATCATCAAAAAACGGATTAAAGTCTTGAATTCGTTTCATCCCTCCGGCGGAACCCAAGGCTTGTCCAATTAAATTTCCATCTTCAATTCTGCCTTCAAAAGAATAGGAGATATGCACCCCAAACCGTTGACCATCTCGGAAATAGTTTTCAATTTCATTGGCTAAATGACTAACATTAACCATAATTTCATCAAACCCGTGCATTCGCAGTAATTCCACCAAGAATTCCATCACTGGTTTTTGTAAGATCGGAATTAAAGGTTTAGGAATTGTGTAAGTAATCGGACGAACACGAGTTCCTTTTCCAGCAGCAAGAATCATAGCTTTCATATTCACTTCCTCAACCTTAAGCAATGTTTAAACTAATCACATGAGATGGAACTCAGGGATCAAAATCAGTAATAGTTTTGCGTTGACAACGCTTTTTAACAGAAAAATGGCCTGATTAGACAATCTGATGAGAGAGTCTTGATCAATTAATAGCCTATCAAGGTTTACTATGATTGATCCGTGAAGTTCTTGAGATCTTGAATGAACCAGGTTTTAAGAGTTTGGCGATGGTTCACTCAGAGAGCGAATTTTAAGATCTTGATAAAATTCCTCTTGAGCAAGCTCAACTTTGGATTGCGCCGATAATAACAGCAATGCCCAAAATACCCCCACCCGATCATGATTCGGACTCAAGTGAACCGGATTTTCTTCCGACACCGGAGGCGGTTGGGGTTGCTTCCTCTGTAACCAAAGGGTTAATAACTGGTCAAGCTCCAACCATTCTTGACGGTGTTGTGATTCTTGCAGGTTCAAGAGTCGTTCTACTTCCGCCGCCATTTCCACTAGGTTTTCCTGATGGGCTAACTCTGCAATAGCCTTGGCGGTTGTGGCTCTAGTTTTAGCAGTGTTCGGACGGGGGCGAGGACGAGCTTTTTGAGCGGCAATGGTAGCCGCCATCAGTTGCAACTGTTCAATCAGTTCTTGCAACGTGACTCGCCGTTTCTGGGGAATTTTAGCCACCGCGCGCCGACGCAGTTGTCGTTCAAGTTGTTGGGGTCGTTGAATCCCATTGCCTCCGTCTTCCAATTCTAGGAATTCTTCGGCTTCGGGTAAAGCTTCATTCGGGTCAGTTTCCGTTGCCATCAAGCTATCGGCTTTCAGTAAGACGAGCATGGAGGCATACAAAAAGGCTTGGCCCGACTGCGACAATTCTGTAAAATTATTGCTGGAGGTTGATTCTTCGGGAGGGGTTAGTTTACTGAGATAACGATCAATGACATCAATCACCTGAACATCCCAAGGATCAATCTCTCCCCGTTGTGCCAAGTCAATTAAGAGTGCAATTCCCTCAGATAAAGCCGTTAAGGCATCTTGAGGAGTCGCCACACTTAGGGGAAAGTTGGAGAGGGGATCAGGACTAGAAAGGATAGAATCGCCTGAAATCACTGAAGGTACAACACTCAGTAGTTCGCTCAATGTCTACCTATTGTAAACCAAAACCTTCTGTTGTGACTGCACGATTCCTTCGACGGCGGGTTACTCGTTGGGGAGGACTTCAGGAGTATGGGTTAAGACTTCGACGGTCGGAATCAAGGTTTTTTGTTGCGTTTCGAGGGAGGTTTGATAGTCCTTGAGTTGCTTTTGTAAATTTTTTTCTAACTCTTCAATTCGTTTTTCTTGTTGTCGTATTTGACGAGCCGTTTCCCGATTGGATAAAATTCGCTGCAATCTTGACCATAAACTGAAAATCCAAGCTAAGAATGCACCAAACCCGGCGGCTATAATTAATTCAATTGAAAGGGGAGCTTGGATTTTAATGCCTTCGATCAGTTGCACCGTTGCTGGATTGGTATTTTCTAAACTAAAGAACACTAATCCTAAACAAACAATAAAAATAAACAAAAAGTTGAGTGCTCGCATTATAATTTTATCCAATCGGGAAAATAAATGAGTCGTTCAAGCCTAGTTTAATTTTAAGGCTTTTTGGGGATTTTGAATCTCGTTAAACTTTTGTTGGAATTGAAGCTTGACCCTTTTTAACCGATGGGGAAAAATTGGACTTCAGATACATTCCTAAAGCGGTGAACCCAACAATCATCAGAGTTCCAATTCCAATGGGACTGGGAACCCAGAAAATGGCTTCTAATTGATTAATTTCTCCGGGTTGGAGCGTCCAAATTACTTGTTTTCCATCGGACTCTACCTTAACTAATGAAGGTTCTTCCGAGGTTTCAGAAAGATTCACAGGATTAACAATAGTTGCTCCCCAAGGCGTGGTTAACACAAATTGTAGTTCTAATAAGTTACCGGAACTGATTAATACATTTTCTGAGGTGGAGAGTAGAGACAGCGATCGCAAATCTAATTCTAAACTAATATGATTGCGTAAAGCAAAAATCCAATTATTTTGTTTAAGATTAAGATGGGAAGCAAATTCAGGAAGTTTTACCTCAGTTTCTTTCTTTGATTTTTTTAGGTTAAATTCAGCCGGATTAAAAAAATGATTGAATTTATCTTCTAAATCCTTGCCATTATAAAAAGGAATGGTCACTAATATTTCTTGTTTAGAAAGCTTCTGGGTTCTGCCTTTTAACTGTTTAACTCGTCGTTCTAAAGTTGACACCCATTCATTAATAACATCTCGATTAAAGCTGGTTAATCGTTCTCCTAATTGAATTTTCTGAACAATTTGACCGTGAGTTTGATCTTGAAAATTGACTCCCACATCATATCGAACACAACCACTCAATAAAAATAAAGCACAAAAAACAATCAGAAATGGTTTAATAATTTTCATCATAATTTAATTCCAAGCCATTGTTGAATATTATATCGCCAGTCTGAGAAACGATTGATCAAACCTGATGCTTTGGCACTGAGGACACCCAAATCAGAGTTAAAGTTCTCCCATCGATTTGTCTAGGGTTTGATGAACTATGGGATGATAGTTAAAAGTTTCTAATCCTTTGCTTATGGCTAGTCAACTGCGTATTTATGTCCCGCCCCATCCTCTAATTAAACATTGGTTAGGAGTAGCTCGTGATCAAGCGACTCCTCCGGCTTTATTTCGCACAGCAATGACCGAGTTAGGACGCTGGTTAACCTACGAAGCCGCCAGAGACTGGCTACCAACCCTGGAAACCAGCGTACAAACCCCGTTAACCGAATGTACCGCCACCTTTGTTAATCCTGAAGTTCCCTTAGTGGTGATTCCGATTTTACGGGCGGGTTTAGCATTAATGGAAGGAATTCAAAGCGTGGTTCCCTTATCTTCGGTTTATCATATCGGGATGATACGCAACGAGGAAACCTTAGAGGCGAGTTGCTACCTGAATAATTTACCGACCCAATTTGATCCCCAAACGCGGGTGATTATCAGTGAACCCATGTTAGCAACAGGGGTAACCATCATGGCGGTGATGAAAGAACTCACCCAACGTCATCTTGACCCCGCTTTGATCCGGATTATTTCAATTGTCGCCGCACCGCCTGCGTTACAAAAATTAAGTCAAGCTTATCCCAGCTTGCAAATCTATACCGCAATTATTGATCCTGAAGTGAATGAACATGGCTTTATTGTACCAGGACTCGGAGATGCAGGAGATCGAACTTTTGGCACATTCGACCGTCTCCCCACCGAATAGATTTCTAGGTTGTCACAACAGTAAATCTGTATCCCTTTTTTCCTGACTGTTCCCTGTTCCCTGTTCCCTGTTCCCTACTATAAAATCAAGCTATTATGACAGAGTGGTAAATTATGAGTAATCGAGATGGCTTTACCAGTGGTTTGTTCCTCGGTGCAACCCTTGGAGGGTTAGTTGGCGGAGTATTGGGGGTCGTATTAGCTTCCCGCATGAGGGAGCAAGAGTCAGTGGATCTGTTGCCAGAAACATCAGCAAAATCAGTCAAGTCAGCTAAATTGCCAGAAGATCACATGGAAACGGCTCGTTTGAGTTTGGAGGATAAAATTGCTCAACTCAATCAAGCGATTGATGATGTGCGTCAGCAATTAGGAACTGTCAATAGCAATAGTAACTCGGAAACTTACGACTAATCGGTTTTAGTATTGCTTTTGACCTCTGCCCCTTTCTTGAAATGTGATACACTAAGGGTCATCCCTTTATCTCAAATTCAGTCAAATTGAGTTAAACATCAAAAAAATTTTATGGCACTTCCTTTAGGTTTACTCGCTAATACCCTGGCACAGTTCCTGAACATTTATATGTTAATCCTATTTATCAGGATTTTATTAAGCTGGTTTCCCACCATTAATTGGTATGATCCACCCTTTTCAATTTTAAGTCAATTAACTGACCCCTATCTCAATCTGTTTCGGTCTTTTATTCCCCCCTTGGGAGGAATTGATTTTTCAGCAATTATTGCGATTTTTGCGTTGCAATTTGGCTCTCAAATTATTATTGCTTTATTAGGCAGTATGCAGCAAATGGCATTTTAATTTATCCAAACTTAGAAACCGGGTTTCTGGAAGAAACCGGGTTTCTGGTTCTATAGATTCTCCTGAATTAATTCTCGATATAAACTCTTGGGTTTAACTCCTTTGAGGTCTTGAATTAAACCTTTATTTTTGAACATCTGCACCGTTGGAGTCCCAACTACCCCTGCACTTTGAGCAATTTCAGGATCTTCTTCAATGTCAATTTCGACATAATGAATTTTACCCTCAAATTCGCCAACCACTTTATCTAAAATCGGTTTAAGCGCATGACAAGGCCCGCAGGTGGGTGAGGCATATTTTACCATAATTAAGCGATCGCTTTCATGGTAAAGTTTCCGCAAGGCATAACCCCCCGTATGGCGGGTATTTTGGATATCGAAATTTTCAGAAGTGGTAATTTGAGGTTGGGTTGAAGCGGTTGTTTCTGCTTCCGGTTCAGCCGTTTCTGTTTGTTGAACTTCCTGCGCTAACCCATTCATTGATAACCAACGTTCAGCTAACATCGCTCCCATGCAACCACTTCCGGCGGCTGTAATGGCTTGACGAAACTCATGATCCTGCACATCCCCAACCGCATAAACCCCTTCAACGCTGGTTTCAGGCGTGCCATGTTTGGTAACAATATATCCCACTTCATCGAGATCTAATTGTCCTTGGAAGATTTGGGTATTGGGAGTATGACCAATGGCATAAAATAACCCCTGTACAGGTAAATCCTGTTGTTCTCCCGTTTGGTTATTCTTAATTTTAATCCCGCCTAATTTATCATTGCCATAAACATCAATCACTTCGGTATTCCAATGGACGGTAATTTTAGGATGCGTCAGAACTCTTTGCTGCATGGTTTTACTCGCCCGCAGTTCATGACGTCTCACTAATAAATGAACGTGGGTGGCATATTTAGTTAAATAAACCGCTTCCTCAGTAGCCGTATCTCCTCCCCCAATGACCGCTAATTCTACACCTTTAAAAATCGGACTGGCTCCATCACAAATGGCACAAGCCGAAATTCCCGCATTCCAAAATTGTTCTTCATGAGGAAGATGTAACCGTTTCGCCGTCGCCCCTGTGGCAATCACAATAGCATGGGTTTTGAGTTCCCGTTCTTCAGATTTAACGGTGAAGGGACGTTGACTCAAATCAACGGAAATCACATCCTCGGTAAAGAGTTCCGCCCCCCACCGTTGAGCTTGAGCTTTGATCCGATCCATTAATTCTGGCCCGGTAATGCCTTCGGGAAAACCAGGGAAGTTCTCGACTTCTGTGGTGGTCATTAACTGACCCCCCGGAATTCCCCCCAGTTGATAGCCTTCAAACACAACGGGTTTCAAGTTCGCGCGTCCAGCATAAATCGCCGCAGTGTAGCCCGCAGGCCCAGAACCAATAATTACCAGGTTTTCAACGGTTGGGTTTGTCATTTTTCTTATCTAAAACTCATAACGACTTCATTTAGTTAAATTATAGCAGTTTCTGTCTTCTCCGGGTAGGGTAGGGAGTCTAATCGCTTCGGTTTTATAATAAGAAATTATATTTATGCGATTCTAATTTTAAATTTTAAAAGAATTTGAGAAAAAACCGCGATTTTTGTCAAGAGGTTATTGCAAACGGGTTGCAAT
>NZ_JBJUDF010000366.1:0-6329 GCF_046067725.1 Planktothrix sp. | reverse complement strand
TGTGCCATTGTGAAACGGTTGAGACACACTTTAAGGCATAAATTATTGGACTAAGAGCAGCGAAAACTCTTAAAACAGCTAGAGAATCAACAAATTCTCATGACCAGAAAACCGATTAATTGAAACGAATCGAAAAGTAGGGTAGGGCATATCCGAACTCTAGGCTAGTATCCTAGTACGCTTTTAGAGATAGACCCTCTGGGGCGACTATGAATTAGACTTTGCAATTGGCATAACTGGTGCAGTTGAGAGGTTTAAGAATTGCCGTAAGGACATGGTGCTTAAAGGTCTGTCGATGAATTAACAATCCTCGTCGCGTTCTCGCGAGGAGTGTCAAAATGTTAGTTTTGCTTCTCACGCTGTGTTCTGCATTTGGGGTGAGTGAACGACCAAAGTACCAAGCGATGACTTGGGAATAGACTGGATGATTTCCCAGGGAATTGCCCCAAAACTCCGTAGTGAGTTAGGGTCTTACACTTTCTCAATCAGCCGGAGTCTAGGTTCCGAAGACCTAATCCTGATTTCGCTACAATGTCTGTGTAGCCTGGTTTTCGCTTATGGGTGATGTGATGCAAATTTCATTTAATTGTAGCACAGCATTTGTGTTTTTGGGTTTTAGGTTTTGGGTCGCAATTGCTCCCAAGACTAAGATAGCTTCTGGTGTAGGACTTCTAGCTCCATCAAGTTAAATTCTTGAATCGACGAAAATCATGACTACGATGAATGTTAAGCGCGTTGTTGTAACAGGTTTAGGGGCAATTACTCCGTTGGGAAATACCCTAGCTAAATATTGGGAAGGCTTAATCAACGGACACAATGGCATCGGCCCGATCACCTTATTTGATGCGTCAAAACATGATTGTCGCATCGCGGGTGAAGTCAAAGGATTTGACCCTTGTGATTACATTTCGCGCAAAGAAGCAAAACGCATGGATCGCTTTGCCCAATTTGCCGTATCTGCCAGTCAACAGGCCATAGCAGATGCCAAATTTGTGATTAATGACCTCAATGCAGAACAGGTGGGCGTCATTATTGGAACAGGCATTGGCGGTCTCAAAGTGCTTGAAGATCAGCAAGAGATCTATTTGAATCGTGGCCCCGATCGCTGTAGTCCGTTTATGATCCCGATGATGATTGCCAACATGGCCGCCGGACTCACAGCAATTCATACCGGGGCTAAAGGGCCGAATTCCTGTTCTGTTACCGCTTGTGCGGCTGGTTCAAATTCCGTTGGCGATGCCTTTCGTTTAATTCAGCGTGGCTATGCTCAAGCGATGATTTGTGGGGGAACCGAAGCGGCTGTAACCCCTTTATCCGTAGCCGGTTTTGCAGCCGCACGGGCACTTTCCACCCGCAATGATGACCCCCTTCACGCTTGTCGTCCCTTTGACAAAGATCGAGATGGGTTTGTCATGGGAGAAGGCGCCGGAATTCTGCTGTTAGAAGAATTAGAGTGTGCTTTAAGTCGGGGCGCTCGCATTTATGCTGAATTGGTGGGTTATGGCATGACCTGTGATGCCTACCACATGACTTCTCCGGTTCCTGGAGGCGAAGGAGCCGCTAGAGCCATTTCCTTAGCGATGAAGGATGCTGGGTTAACTCCTGACCAAATTAGTTATATTAATGCTCACGGAACCAGTACCTCTGCAAACGATGTTACAGAAACCGCCGCGATTAAAAAGGTATTAGGTGAGCACGCTTACCAAGTGGCAATTAGTTCGACTAAATCCATGACGGGTCATCTATTAGGAGGTTCAGGAGGCATTGAAGCCGTGGCTACAGCCATGGCAATTGCTGAAGATCGCGTTCCTCCAACGATTAATTTAGACAACCCTGATCCAGATTGTGATTTGGATTATGTTCCTCACACCAGTCGCCCCCTAACGGTAAATGTCGCTTTGTCCAATTCCTTTGGATTTGGTGGACATAATGTGACCTTAGCTTTTAAAAAGTTTCAAGCTTAATCTTGCCATTCATTTTGAGATAGCCACTCCATCGAGGTGTTGATGCAGTGGCTATTGTCACAATTAAGCTCCTCACCCGCTTAGGCGGTTTTCGGTGTTTCTTGCTTCCATAACAGGGTAGGATAGAAATATAAAGAAAATTTAAGAATTGTTGTTCTTGTAGTCAACCTAGAGAGGTATCCTTGAGTCATCATCTCGACGCCATTGCTCCCCATGGTGGACATCTAATTAACCGCATTGCTACACCTGACCAACGGCAGGAATTTTTAGACAAAGCGGAACATTTACCGCGAGTTCAGTTGGATGAACGCTCGCTCTCGGATTTAGAATTAATCGCCATTGGTGGTTTTAGTCCCCTCACCGGGTTTATGGAACAGGCCGACTATAAAACCGTGGTTAACCAAATGCACCTCAGCAATGGTTTACCTTGGTCAATTCCGATTACCTTATCCGTATCTGAAGAGGTGGCGTCCAACCTCACCGAAGGTGGTTTAGTTCGTTTAGATTCCCCAACGGGTGAGTTTGTCGGTGTTTTAGAACTGACCCAAAAATATACCTACGATAAGGAAAAAGAAGCCCTCAACGTTTATCGCACCACCGAAGAAAAACACCCTGGGGTAAAAGTTGTTTATGATCAAGGGGGGGTTAATCTGGCTGGCCCAGTTTGGTTATTACAGCGTCAACCCCATCCCTACTTTCCGAAATATCAAATTGACCCCGCAGACTCACGGGCAATGTTCCGAGAAAAAGGATGGAAAACCATTGTCGGATTTCAAACTCGAAATCCCATCCATCGTGCCCATGAATATATTCAAAAATGTGCTTTAGAAACCGTTGATGGATTGTTTTTACATCCGTTAGTCGGTGCAACCAAATCCGATGATATTCCGGCTGATGTGCGGATGCGCTGCTATGAAATTTTGATTGATCATTACTATCCTAAACAACGGGTTATTTTAGCGATTAATCCGGCGGCTATGCGTTATGCCGGCCCCCGTGAAGCGATTTTCCATGCCCTTGTGCGGAAAAATTATGGTTGTACTCACTTTATTGTGGGTCGCGATCATGCCGGGGTTGGAGATTATTATGGAACCTACGATGCTCAATATATTTTCGATGAATTTGAACCCGGAGAATTAGGCATTACTCCGATGATGTTTGAACACGCTTTTTACTGCACGGTGACAGGAGGAATGGCGACGAGCAAAACCAGTCCTAGCACCCCAGAACAGCGCATTCATTTATCAGGAACGAAGGTGCGTGAATTGCTTCGTCGCGGTGAACTTCCACCCCCGGAATTTTCTCGCCCTGAAGTGGCTAATGAACTTATTAAAGCGATGAAGGTAGCCGCAGAAGTGTAATCAGTCATCAGTTATCGGTGAAAGAGTTAAGATATTACACTGATAACTGATTTCAATTCTTTTCCCTATAATTCAGTTTTGATAATGGGATTAAATCGACGGGAATTTTTGCAACAAGCTGGCTTGCTGCTGGCGATGCTGGGAATTCATGAAACAGTTTATGATCGTTCATATCAAGCCCTAGCACAGCCAACCCGACGCAAGTTAGCTTTATTGGTGGGAATTAATCAATATCCCTCTGGAAATCGCATTGAAGAACCGTTGCAAGGTTGTTTGACTGATGTGGAATTGCAACGAAATTTGTTAGTGTATAAATTTGGGTTTCATCCCAATGATATTGTTACGTTAACCAATGAAGCAGCAACTCGCAGCCAGATTGAATCTACCTTTATTTCTCATTTAGTTGATCAAGCTCAAATGGGAGATTTAGTGTTTTTTCATTTTAGCGGTTATGGAAGTTCTATTTCTCGAAAAAACCTAGATTCTAATCTCTCTCAAATTCAATATTCTTATCTTCCTATTGATGGAGAATCCTCTGAACCAGAAGTAATTAATGATCTTTTAGAGGATACTTTATGGTTATTATTGCGATCGCTATCGACCTCTGAAATTATTACGGTTTTAGACACCAGTTTTATTTATCCTGGGTATCATCAACAAGGGACGCTTAAAATTCGCACCGCTTCAAACCCAACTCATTTAAACATTAATCCCGCAGAATTAGAGTTACAAAATCAATTATTATCTCGCTTAAACCTTTCCCGTCAAGACTTAGAACAACGCAAACCCGGTCAGTTACCCGGATTAGTATTAGCAGCGTCTAAACCTGCTCAAATCGCAACAGAAGGGCGATGGGATGGCTTTAATGCGGGATTATTTACCTATACTTTAACCCAAGCTTTTTGGAATAGTCATCCCTCCCAGAATTTAACGACTCAAATTAGCAGAGTAGCCGCAGAAGTCGAACAAATTGTTGGCCCCTGTCAACAACCCCAACTCCGACGAATATTAACTCAGTCTCACCGCAAAACAGAATCTGATCTTTTCTTAGGAATCTTAGGAACCCATTCCTTTTCCATTGATGGTATTATTACGGGAGTTGAAGATAATGGAAAAACAGCAAAAATTTTATTAACAGGACTTCCTACTTTTGTCTTAGATTCTTTAAGTTTAAATACCGTATTTAAAATTATATCAGAAGTCAATGATTTAGAAAATCCCGTTTATTTACAACTGCGTTCTCGAACAGGATTAAATGCAAAAGCTCAAGTCAAAACGACTGATTTCACCTCACCCTTCGGGTTACAAGTTGGACAAAAATTACAAGAAATAGTTCGGATATTACCCCGACAAACTAATTTAAAAATAGCCTTAGATCCTAAACTGAATCGCATTGAACGAGTTGATGCAACCAGCGCATTTTCGGGTTTTTCTCGGATGACTATTGTAGCCAGTGATCAACCCGCCGATTATTTACTCAGTCGTGTGACAGATACCGCCATTGCTCAAGCTTTGGAAGCTCCTTTATCTCCTTTATTTCAAGGGCGATATGGTTTATTTTCAAAAGGTTCTGTCTTGCTTCCTAATACCGTTGGTGAAGGCGGAGAAGCGGTCAAAATAGCGGTGCACCGGTTAATTCCCCAACTGAAAAACCGTTTAGCTATTAAGTTATTTCGATTAACAGAAAATGAACGTTCTTTATCGTTAAAAGTCAGAGCAACCTTAAACTTATTAGCACCTCAGTCTCAAGTTTTAATTAAACGAGAAACTCAGGGAATGAATAATAATATTCGAGAAATTCCCGAAACAATTCAGGCAAAATCCAATATTAATTCTAATCAATCCATTGTTTCAGCTTCAGAAAATCTAGGGATTGTGACAGTTCCTTTAGGCAGCCGTTTACAATATCAACTTCAAAATAAAGGAGAATTTCCGGTTTATTTCCTCCTTTTTTATGTGAATAGTGAAGGACAAATTTATGTATTTAATTCCGGTCGTGATCCGCAGCAACAACAAATTGCACCCGGAAAATTCCTGAGTTTACCACCCGCAACGGTTTATAGTGCAAATGCTTCTACAGAAATGATGGGTGAATTCGTTAAAGAGCCAGTCGGATTAACAGAAACTCACGTAATTTTTAGTGCTAATCCTTTGACAGAAACCTTAGAGATTTTAGATAAAAATGTTAAGAAAAATGACAGTTTATTCAAGTTTAATTTGCTTTCTAATCCTTTAAATATTGCTGATGCAATTTTACAAGATTTGAATCGAGCCAGTCAACCCACCTTAGAAAAAATGGGGATGATGACTGATGATTTAGCATTAGATATTAATAGTTGGGCGACATTAAGTTTTGTTTATCGGGTTGTGGGATAAAGATATCAGATTAATAAAGCGGTAATTCTAACTGAAGGGGGCTCACTCTGTACGCGAGTACGGGCGATTAGCACAGTGGTAGCGCAATTGCTTTACGCTGAAGGGTTTACAGGATTATCGTCTAAATGGGCGATACAGGATTTGAACCTGTTAGAAGCCCTACAACCCTGATTCTATCATAAAAGTAATCTATCCAATCTAACCCTTAAAAAATGGATGGATAGAAAATGGATAGATTGGATAAGACCTCTGTAGATAGCTTTGGAACCTATGGAGATATTTTGAAGCACTGGATAGCTATCGAGCCATTGATTCCCAAGGGAGTCGCCCAGCGAGTAGAAACACGCTTAAACTTTAAGTTTATTCAACCTTGGGGAAAACGTACCACCCTGGCGTCCGGCTGTGACTGGAGCATCTCAGGTATTAATACCTTTTTAGAAAAATGTACCATTTTAAGAAAAAAGCTAGATGAGTGCAAGCGTACAGCTATCACTGCTTCAGAATGGGAACAATGGTTTAATGAGAATATTGTCAGTGGTAAGAAAACCGCAGTAGATGACCGCCTAACCTATCGACAGATATTTCAAATGATTGAAGACGAATATTACCAGGGTAAACACAAATTCAC
>NZ_JBJUDF010000365.1:0-4586 GCF_046067725.1 Planktothrix sp. | reverse complement strand
ATAATCTACGCCACCGGCATCATAGGCATGTTCAAAATCACTTCCGTCATTTCGGGCAGTAAGAAAAATCACAGGTATGCCATCTGTCTGTGCGTCACTTTTAAGTGCCTTACAGACTTCAAAACCCGACATTCCCGGCATCATAATATCCAGCAAAATCAAATCAGGAGCAACGGTTTGAGCCGCTGTTAATGCCATTGATCCATTTAATGCTTTGCGAACATTGTATCCCTGACGAGTGAGCATTCGGGACAATAAATGCAAGTTGTCGGGTGTATCATCTACAATGAGAATATCCTCAGTTTTGGTTAGATCAAGGTTGTAATCATTCATGGAGATTGTTAACAGATTAAGAGAAGGTACGGATGGAACCCATTCCCAAATTGCGACAAGTTGGGATCAACACCAATTAAGATTTTTATCAGTGTCTAAGGTGAAGTGCCTCTGGGAGTGCAGCAAGTCGCTCGCCGATCAAACTAAACAGTCTCAATCCCCTGATCAAATTTGGGGTTAAGGAAGTTTGATCTCCAAGGAATAGTGGTTTAAACCTATTATTTAGAATACAAGCTTTGATTATAACATTTTGTTAGGAATTCGACTCAATTTTTCCCAGTTTCCTGTCCTGAATCTTCCTGTCCAGAGTTCTTACAATTTTTCAGGATGAAGAGATTCTTCTGGTTGTTCTTTTTGTTGTTCTTGCTGTTGAATTTTCGGTAATTTGAACAAAACACCAATTAAAAACCAATAATAAACCGCTACGGGATCAGTATCTAAAGGATACCAATAGGGATTATAGCTAATTAAAGCAATAAAAATCCAAAAAATAATGCCATATCCCCATAAACTATAATCAATGAGTTGATGATAAGCTTTAAACCCTAAAATTGTAATAGTTGTCACTACAAACAAAAAAGCAGCGACTCCCAAGGGGCCAATTTCATAATATAATTTAGGATAATAAGCTTCAATTAATCGCGTTTCTCCTAACCCTCGTGCTGCGGTCGTTGCTTGTCCTAAACCATTTCCTAAAAAACCTCGATGGGCGTTCAAACTCAACTTGGTTTGTTTCTTTAAAAATGCCACTGGAGGGTCAGCATTCCAACGTCCTACAAAGCTATCGATTCGTTCAGAAATAACCTCTGGAGCCAAAACAGAAGTTGCCAAAATTAAAGCTACCATCCCCACAATAATCACTAAAATTCGTTTCCATCGTGAAATGTGGCTGGTTGCAACTAATAATAAAACAACCAAAGCTGGAACCGCTAATAAAGCTGTTCTTTGACCGCAAACAATAGCATTTAGCATCACTAACGATAACCCAACTAACCCCGTTAAACGCCACTGAAATTTCGGATCACTAAAAGCCGTTGCGAAGCTAAAAAAGGTACTGGAAACTAAAAACCAAGTCCAATGCCAAGGTGCGACAAAGGTTCCGGGTAAACGAATAAAATTTTCTGAAGGAAAATACCCCAATGAACCGCCAACAAAACATTTTCGCTGTACATTTGCCCGTAATAATAAATGTTCAGGTAAACCACTATTATCAGGACAATACCCAGTTATAACTAATATAAATTGGATCAGCCCTAAACTACAGCTAATTAGGATTAAAATAACTTGTAAACGAGTTAAAAAATGCAATGTTTTTCGATCTTCAATCAAATAATAGGCACAAGTGATCAAAGGAATATATCCCATTAACACTTTCAAACCGAAAATTCCGACGAGAAACGGTTGATTATCAATGGTGGCGTGTCGTTGTTGTACCCCATTGACAGCAAAGAGGGTAACTAAGGCAATGCTGAATAAAATTAAAAGGGGAATTTTCAGTTGAGGCGGAACAATAAGCGGTAATTTTTTTCGAGTTAATTCAATGATTAAACCGATTAAAGCTGGAATATAAAACCCATCTTTTGCTAAATGGAAGAGGAAATGATCGTTACCAATCCAATAAGCAATTGTTCCAGTAAAGGGTAAATAAATTAAAAATGCCCATAATGCTAGGCGGGGATATTGAAACGATAAAGCTAAGATAACTAAAGCAATTGAAGATAAAAGAATGAGAGTTCCCGATGCCCCATTCGCAAACAACAACAGATCTATCAACAACACCACAGCACCCACTAAGGCTAAAATTTGCCCAAAATTCGACTTTTTAGGGGGAGTAAAGTCAACAGCAATGACTGGATGATCACAAGGAGTAACACTAGAGTCCAGTTGACTGTGATGCTCTGATGGTTGGGGTTGATGTTGGAAGTGGGACATCAGAAGATTAGGATTAGCAATATTTAGAAATATCAACTTCCCAAAGTTTCTGAACACGCTGCTGGTGAGAATTGGGAAGTTCTTCAAAAGCTTGCATAATTTCCACATGGGTCGAATTAACAATTAAAGCTGTTAATTCACCGATCGTTTTAGCTTTTAATAAAGCCAATTGCAACATTTTATTTTCACTGTTTTTTAATGTCAGGGCTGGTTCTAAAGATAAAAGTTCGATTGCCATTGTATTCAAAAAAACAAAAACTGATAGAAGGAAATTGCCAATCGGAAATTGAGAGAAAAATAGAGGCACGAATCTGAGTTTTCCGATCAGTAGGCTGTTAAATGATCGAACGGTAGAGACAGGATTATTCCAACTATAGCACCCCCCAAAAGTGTGAACGTTACGAGGGAACTGATGGCGAATCCTAACATCCGTTTTTCAGCGGCTTGGTAATAGCCCCAAGCATATAAAATTCGTCCCACCACCCAAAGTGCACCTAACCCAGCAGCCCAAATCGGACTAATCCATTCCGCAAAGAGCCATAACGCCGGAAGAAACAAAACCAATTGTTCCAGGGTGTTCTGTTGGACTCGCACCACCCGATCAAAATTCTCGTCTCCCGTCATTTGAGGAGGCATAATTTTGTATTTCATTCGGGCGCGTCCCACATTAATCGTCACCGCTAGATACAACGCCAGCGCACAAGCCGTCACTAAACTAGGCCATATCGACATCAACACAAATTCCCCATATTGACTTCATCCATCTTTCTTATCCTAACGTCAACAGCCCACCCTAGATGGGGAACCGTTGAACCGCTACCTTGTGATCTCAATCACTTCTAAGCCAACTAATCAATCACCTTGAATCTTCCTTCACTGTCACTCTCAGGCTTTTGAACTATCACAGGTTCATCCAAGCCCTGTCACTGCCATCTTGAAGCCAAAGCTACATAGTTGAGTCAGTTCGACGTTTATCAATTAAGCCGAAATGCTGAACTTAAATTTTTCAGGTTGTTTGTCTATCATGAATCAAAGCCAATTGAAACCCTATATCATTATTATAATAGAAGAAACCCATCCTGTAAATTTTAGATCCTTTGTTAATATCTTAAACAAACTGAATTTAAGTTTTGTCATTGCTCCTGACTCAGATAGTGCAATTTTTCATGCTGAATATACTAATCCTGATGTGATTCTCATTCCCTTTAACTCCAACCAAGGGAATCCTCAAGAAACCTATCACAAGCTCAAACAAGCCAAAATCACTAAAAATGTACCTGTGCTATGGATGAATAGTTATTCTCAATTGAATTTACAAACCTTGAATTCATTTATGACGGGTGATGATGCTTTCAATCCCTTTACTAAGTCTAAGGATTACTCCGATTATTTACCAACGGATATAACGATTAGAAGCTTGAAAAAACAATTACAAATTCAGCAAGAATTATTAATCCAATTACAAGCAGAAAACCAACATTTAAAACGTCTGGCTTCTTTGGATGATTTGACTCAACTAGCCAATCGTCGTCAATTTTATAATTATTTACAAGAACAATGGGACTCTTGTGAAGAAGATTATCTCTCTGTGATTTTATGTGATGTTGATTTTTTTAAACTTTATAATGATACCTATGGTCATTTAGCGGGAGATTATTGTTTACAAAAAATTGCCTCTGCGATTGAAACAGCCGTTCGTAGAGTTAGGGAACCCGAACCTTATTTAGTAGCTCGATATGGAGGAGAAGAATTTGCTATTATTTTACCGTACTTAGATTTAGAAAATGCCCGTAAAGTGGCTGAAGAAATTCAACTACAAATTCACAGTTTAAAGATTCCCCATCGTTCATCTATCATCAGTTCTTATATCACCTGTAGTTTAGGGGTAGCCTGTTCTATTCCCAGCGCAAGCTCCCATTTACAAGAGTTAATTAGTGCCGCCGATCAAGCCATGTATCAAGCCAAATCTCAAGGACGAGATCAAGTTCAAGTAGCCAAAAATTAAGTGATATTCTATCGTTTAATGTTTACTACGCATCAGTCCCCTGTAGAGACGTTGCATATAATATGAAATCTTTAAATGTTTGCTACGCATCAGTCCCCTGTAGAGACGTTGCATGCAACGTCTCTACAGGGGATTTACGAAACTTATGTAGTATCAATTTTAGGATTTCCGGGTGGGTTACACAAATCTATTGCTAAAATAAAACAAACCTGGAATTTTGGGTTGAATTTAATCATGACTTCTACTACACAACAACAGGCTAAAACCTATCAATTTTGGATTGACCGAGGCGGCACCTTTACCGATATTGTTGCCT
>NZ_JBJUDF010000364.1:0-57534 GCF_046067725.1 Planktothrix sp. | reverse complement strand
CCCCTTCCCCTCAACGCCCAACAAACCTCCGAACTCTGCGAACTCTTGAAAAACCCGCCAGAGGAAGAGAAAGAATTTTTGATGACCTTGCTGAGAGACCGTATCCCTCCCGGTGTCGATGAAGCCGCTTATGTCAAAGCCGCCTTTTTAACCGCTATTGCCAAAAACGAAATCACCAGCCCCCTGATTTCCCATCAAGGCGCTGTTTCCCTATTAGGTACAATGGTGGGAGGCTATAACGTCCAATCCCTGATAGACTTACTCAAAGTTCGGGATGAAAGTATTGCTTCGGCTGCTGCGAATGCCCTCAGTAAGACGTTGTTAGTCTTCGATGCCTTCAACGACGTTCTGCATTTATCGGAAGTTAATCCTTTTGCTAAACAAGTCATTGACGCTTGGGCGGAAGCCGACTGGTTTATCGGACGTCCGCAACTGCCCGAAACCATTACCGTGACTGTCTTTAAAGTTCCTGGGGAAACCAACACCGATGACCTGTCTCCCGCACCCCACGCTACCACCCGCCCCGATATTCCCTTACACGCCTTAGCCATGTTGGAAAGTCGGATGCCCGGAGGGTTAGAAACCATAGCCGAACTGAAGAAAAAAGGACATCCCGTCGTCTATGTCGGAGACGTTGTTGGCACAGGTTCTTCTCGGAAATCTGCGATTAACTCCGTGTTGTGGCATATTGGTAACGATATTCCCTACGTTCCCAATAAACGCGCGGGCGGCTATATTCTAGGGGGAAAAATTGCCCCAATTTTCTTTAACACCGCCGAAGATTCCGGCGCCCTCCCCATCGAATGTGATGTTAGTAAACTGAATACTGGGGATGTGATCACCATTCATCCCTACAACGGTGAAATTACCAACGAAGCGGGAGAAGTAATTTCTACCTTTACCCTCAAACCCGATACGATTTTAGATGAAGTCCGGGCTGGAGGTCGTATTCCTCTATTAATTGGTCGTAGCTTAACGGATAAAACCCGCGCCGCCTTGGGACTAGAACCCAGCACCTTGTTTGTGCGTCCCTCTCTGCCGGAAGACACCGGAAAAGGCTTCACCCTCGCCCAAAAAATGGTCGGAAAAGCTTGCGGTTTGCCCGGAGTTCGTCCAGGGACATCCTGCGAACCGTTGATGACCACCGTCGGTTCTCAAGATACCACTGGCCCGATGACGAGGGATGAACTCAAAGAACTTGCCTGTTTAGGGTTTTCGGCTGATTTAGTTATGCAGAGTTTCTGTCACACCGCAGCATACCCGAAACCCGTTGATATTAAAACCCATAAAGAATTACCCGACTTTTTCTCGACTCGTGGGGGGGTCGCCTTAAAGCCTGGAGATGGAATTATTCACTCTTGGTTAAATCGGATGTTATTACCGGATACCGTTGGTACAGGCGGCGACTCTCACACCCGTTTTCCCCTCGGTATTTCCTTCCCCGCCGGGTCAGGTTTAGTGGCTTTTGCCTCCGCTTTAGGAGTCATGCCCTTAGATATGCCAGAATCGGTGTTAGTTAAGTTTACCGGAGAATTACAACCCGGAGTCACCTTACGGGATATCGTTAACGCTATTCCCTGGGTCGCCATGCAACAAGGTAAGCTCACCATTGGAAAAGAAAACAAAATCAACGTTTTCAACGGTCGCATCATGGAAATGGAAGGTTTACCAGATTTAAAGGTGGAACAAGCCTTTGAATTAACCGATGCCACGGCTGAACGTTCCTGTTCTGGAAGTACGATTAAACTCAGTGAAGAAACCGTCGCGGAATACTTGCGTTCTAACGTCGTGTTAATGAAAAATATGATTGCACGGGGTTATCAAGATGCTCGTACCTTGTTACGGCGGATTGCTAAGATGGAAGCATGGTTGGCTAATCCGAGTTTAATGTCTGCCGATGCCAATGCGGAATATGTGGATACCCTGGAAGTGAATTTAAGCGAGATCAAAGAACCGATTGTTGCCGCACCCAATGACCCGGATAATGTTAAATTAATGAGTGAATGTTCCGGGGATAAAGTAGATGAGGTGTTTATTGGTTCTTGTATGACCAATATTGGCCATTATCGGGCGGCGGCTAAGATTTTAGAAGGTGCGGGTACGGTGAAAGGCCGTTTATGGATTTGTCCACCGACTCGCATGGATGAACAACAACTCCGAGAAGAAGGGGTTTATGGTATCTTTGCCGCCGCAGGTGCAAGGACAGAAATGCCCGGATGTTCCCTGTGTATGGGGAATCAAGCCCGTGTCGAGGATAATGCCACTGTGTTCTCGACTTCGACCCGTAATTTTAATAATCGCATGGGTAAAGGTGCAAGGGTCTATCTCGGTTCTGCGGAATTGGCGGCGGTCTGTGCCCTATTAGGTAAGATTCCGACGGTTGAGGAATATATGACTATTGTGGCGCAAAAAGTTGACCCCTTTAAAGGTGATTTATACCGTTATCTCAATTTTGATCAAATTGAGAATTTTGAGGATTTCGGACGGGTGATTCCTGTGGATCAGATGCCTCAGTTAGACGAGGTTTTGGTTTAGTAGTATAATTTTGAGGTGGGTCTTTACTGACTCACCTTGAGTTGAAAAGAATTTTCAAAAAAAACAACTTACATATTAAAAACTATACCTATGGAATTTATTTCAACAAAAAACTTCGATAGTGAAGCAGAAAAAATCGTTTGGGATGGAATAAAAGAGCAATTTAAGGAGCAACCTGGTTATTGTTGGCATCGTTATCCTATTACAAGTTATAGTGGTCCTCGTTTAGAACCAGATATTATTATTCTTCATCCTCAATTAGGATTAATAGTTATAGAAGTTAAAGGATGTTATTTAGAAAATATTGAATCTATTGAAGGTCATACTTGGTATATGCAAGATTTTTACAAGGATGAAATAGAACCCTATGAACAAGCTGAAAAACATATGTGGGCTATTCTTGATAGATTAAAACACTTTCATCATGGTTTGTTAAGGGATGATCAAGGTAATTGCAAAATATCTGGTAAAGCTTTTATTGCTTTACCTTATATAAGTGAACCTTTATGGAAAAAGAAATTTGAAGAACATTTATCTGCCCCTAAATGGGAGTTAATATTTTCAGGAGACTTAGAGACTGACGGATTATATCAAAGAATTATTAATGCACCAATGAAGCGACAAAATCTTTTAACAGAAGAGGAATGGAATACAGCTATAGCAGTGATTACAGGTTCACAAGGGATTCAATCTCAAAAACGCAGACCTACTAAAAATAAAGATAGTAAAGCAGCCTTTCTCAGAAAAGTTGAGGAAAAAATTAAATCTTTTGATATTCAACAACATAAAGTTGCGGTTCAAACTCCTACTGGACCCCAAAGAATTAGAGGACTGGCAGGTACAGGTAAAACAGTAGTTTTAGCTCAAAAAGCTGCATATATGCACGTTGAAAATCCTGATTGGTCTATTGTTTATACATTTTATTCTCGCTCTTTATATGAACAAATTATTAACTATATCACTCGTTTTGTTCAAGAATTTTCTAGAGGAGAATTAGAACAACCCAATTGGAATAAAATTCAGGTACTTCACGCTTGGGGAGCTAAAGAACAATCTGGACTTTATCAGCAAATAACATCTCAAACAATGATTAATTTTAGAAATTATGACAATGCTAAAAGTTATTTTGGTACATCTAGTGGAAGAATTGCTTTTAATGGATGTTGTGCTGAATTATTAGCTAATCAAAACGAAATTCCAGAATTATTTGATGCCATTCTAATTGATGAAGCTCAAGATTTTGGTGAAAACTACTTTCGATTATGTTATCAGTTACTTAAACAACCTAAGAGAATAATTTGGGGATATGATGAAGTTCAAAGTTTGGAAGAGTTAGAAATACCAACGGCTGAAAGTCTTTTTGGAAAAGATTTTGATGGTAATCCATTAGTAAGTCTCGATGGACTTTATCCAGGAGAAATTGAAAAAGATATGATTTTATATCATTGTTATAGAAATCCCCGACCTGTTTTAATTGCTGCTCATGCTTTTGGTTTAGGTTTAAGAAGAAAAGGAGGTGCAGTTCAGTTCATTAATACAGTTGCAGGATGGCAAGACATAGGATATGAAGCAGAACAAGTAAATAGTAATGAATTAACCACAGGTCAAGAAATTACTCTTCATCGTCCCAAGAATAACTCTCCCCACTTATTAGAAGAATTGGTTGGATATCATAATTTAATACAATGTAAATCATTTGACAATAGAAAGCAAGAATTAGAATGGATAATTGATGATATAGATAAAAACATACAAGAAGAAGAGTTAAAGCCTGAAGAGATTGCAATTATTGCCCTAGATGGTAGAACAAAATTTACTAATAGCGAATATCAACAATTATTTGAAGGATTAAAAGATAGGGGAATTAGATCTGTAAGAATAGGAAAAGATACTTCTGCTGATATATTTCGTTCAGAGGGATGTGTAACTATAACGAGTGTTTTTCGTGCAAAGGGAATGAAGCATCTCTTGTATATGTTTATGGGTTTGAAAATATTGCAAGTTCAAGTGATATTGTAAAACAAAGAAATATAGCTTTTACTGCAATGACAAGAACAAAAGCTTGGTTAAACCTTACTGGTGTGGGCGAGAATAGTAAATTATTATTTAGAGAAATACAAGAAATTTTAGAAGAAGTTGGTCGTGTTAACTTTATTGTACCTGATATGACTAAAATTAAACGTAATCTTGAAACTTACGAAAATCAGAGGAGGAGAAAACGTACACAAAAAGCACAAAAATCACTTGCTCAATTACTACAAGATAGAGTAGATGTAAATCCTGAAGACTTACCATTAGATCAACGTAAGAAACTCCTTAAATGGTTACTTAGCGATCAACAAAATATTGATGATTTACTTTCTTGATTTAATATTAATTGAGTACCAATGAACAATAAAAACCTTAAACTTTTAGATTTATTTGCAGGAGCAGGAGGTTTTGATTTAGTATTATGGTTAGGGTTCGTTTATTTCGGATAACAGGCAAGATGCCTGTTCCACATTGTGCTTAAATCTTGGTTTTAGATGTAGATAAGCGATCGTTCCTTTTCCTAAAATTCCCATCAAAACAGCGATCGCTTTTCTAACTCAGTTCAATTCTTGAAATGCGATCGCTCTTAATAACTCTTAAAAAACAATCAATTATAAATTAAGATCATCTTCCGTTAAACCTGCATTCTTCAGAATTGCTTTTAATGTTCCGATAGGTAAATCTCTATTCCCATGAACAGGAATTACAAGAATAACTGAACTATTTTCTTGAGTATAAATATGATGACTTCCCTTTACCCTATTTAATTTCCATCCCACCTTTTCAACAATTTTGCACAGCACTTTCCCCGAAACTGACTTCATAGAGAAATCTCCACTAATTGTTGTTGTTCAGTGGGAGATTGTTGTTCACTTGCAACTTCTAACCAACCTTCGATCGCCTCTTTCACCATTTCCATTAAATGTTCGTAACTCTCACCCCAAGTATGACAACCCGGTAATGCAGGAACACTCGCACACCAAACATTATCTTCTTGCCAAACAATGACTTTAATTTTCATATTTTGATGATTGATCAGTACAATTTAACTAATATTATCACAATCTAATATTAACTGGCTACAGAAGCAAAAATTATTACTTTTCTAACTCAGTTCAATTAATTGAAATGCGATCGCACATGATAACATGGATATTATGCTATAATAATATAGGCATTATCAATAATCTTACTAAATGTAAAGCTGATGATGAATCCATTAACAATATCTCCAGAAAGTGTCTCACTGATAAATAACTAGACGAGCTAAAAATCATGTTAAAAAAACCGTTATCTAATCTCAACTTTGAAGAATTAAAAACCCTAATTGTTTCAATTGTTGATGAAAGACTTAGAGAACAAAAAATTATCAAACAATCTTCTAATCAACACCAGTTGACAGAAATCTTTAAATCTATTGATTCTCATATTTGGAATCCTCCTAACTCTGTTCCTTCTACCTTACAACTTTTACAGGAGGATCGCAATAAATAATGAATCATTATATTATTGATGCTAGTATTGTGATTCAGCGATTTATTCAGCAAGAATACACTGCACAAACCCGAATACTTTTTAATCGCCTCTTGGAAGGAGATCAGTTTTACATCCCTGAATTTTGCTTATTAGAATGTACAAATGTCATTTGGAAGCAAGTTAGATTTTATGGACTTCCTGAAAAACAAGCAAAATTACTGATTTAGGATTTACAATCTATTCCCTTTCAAATTATTTCTGTTCATCACTTACTATCTGTTGCCTTAGATATTGGATTAACGCATCAATTAGCTATTTATGATTCTCTATATATTGCTTTAGCGTTAAATCTAAATTATCCTTTAATTACTGTTGATCAACGTCAATCGAATACTGCTATTAATTGTAATGTTACACTAATTCCGATTACGGATTTTACAGAAGAGAATAATTGCTCTGCGGTTTAAGGTTGGGGTGTGGGGTAGCGATCGCTTTTTTAACTCAGTTCAATTCTTGAAATGCGATCGCTTTTTGGGAAGAAAGTTAGGGATGCGTTCCCGCAACTTACCGTAGGTATAGCTTTTTTGGGAAGTTGAGAATGGGCTCGCTTTTTGTAGGGGAATTTGAGGTGCGATCACTTTGTAATATTGTAAAGTATAATAGTATAGTAATTTTTTTCAGAATTAATCAATTATTAACAATTAAAAGTCAAACTATGTTAAAAAAAATTAAAGCGATTTTGAAAAATAATTGTATTCAATGGCTTGATGAAATCCCTACACTAGAATTAGATATTTCTGTAAAAGTTCCTCATTTCAACTAACACTGTAGCATATTTTTGGCTGAAGTATACCATAGTTTAAATTATAGTTCTGATCAGGTGGGCAAAGCCCACCCTAGATTTAGAGATATTTTTTGAGAAACAGTTCTAACTGTTGGAGTCGCTCTTGTGGAATGTGATTCAGGGGGGTTAAAATCGCGTATTTTAAAGCTGAATGAGCTTCAGAAGATGGTAAATGATCTTTCAAGCGACGCACGGTTTCTTGAATCACTTTTTGAGCATTAACCGCATTTTTATGTAAATTTTGAATCACCATTTCTACGGTGACATGATCATGATCAGGATGCCAACAATCATAATCGGTAACTAAGGCTAAAGTCGTGTAAGCAATTTCCGCTTCTCTAGCTAATTTCGCTTCCGTTAAATTCGTCATCCCAATAATCGTTCCCCCCCAACTTCGATATAAATTAGATTCGGCTTTAGTTGAAAAAGCTGGCCCCTCCATACACACATAAGTTCCTGATAAATGATAATCAATATCGGGTAAATTTAACGAAGCGATCGCTTGTCCTAAAATTTTTGAAAGGTGAGAACAAAAGGGATGACCAAAGCCGATATGAGCGACAACTCCATCACCAAAAAACGTAGCAGTTCGTTGATAAGTTCGATCAATAAACTGATCAGGAACAACTAAATCTAAAGGTTTAACCTCTTCTTTTAAAGATCCTACAGCCGAAGCGGAAATAATATACTCAACTCCTAAACTTTTAAGTGCATAAATATTAGCACGATACGGTAATTCTGAGGGTAAAAATTTATGGCTTCGTCCATGTCGAGCTAAAAAAGCTACTCGCATTCCTTCTAAGGTTCCTACTAAAATTGCATCGGAGGGAGAACCAAATGGAGTATTGAGATGTAGTTCCTCTACATCGGTAAATGCCTCCATCTTGTATAACCCACTTCCCCCAATAATCCCGATTTTAACTGCGTTCATTGTTCGTTTCCTTTACCAAGTTGTCCTTAAATATTGTAGCGAAAATGGGTAATAATTGACTCAGGCAAAATAGCGGTTTTTCATAGGGTTAGAATCACATCCCTTGTAAGATGTCCCCTTCTTGGTTAAGCTATTAAATGGTTGATTTATCATGCTGCTGGCTATCTTCTCTCACAAACAAACATGAATTGGAACTTTATTCAACACCAGACTCGTTTTTGGTCTAGGGTTATGAAACGGTTAAACTCTTTCACCCGTTCACTCCAACATCAGATTCAACCCTTAAGAGTCGGAAAAATCACCCGCTTTCAACGTTATTTAGTCTTAGGCTTCTGTTGCGTATTTCTAGGATTAACGTTAGTTCAATTTCCGGTTCTTTCTAAATCTGTTAATATTGCCACAATTAGACAGGAACAATCCAATCAATTGTTAGCTCAAGGAATGATCAATCCTGCCAGTGGCATTAGTCATCAACGAGAATTTCGAGGAGTTTGGGTAGCAACCGTTGCCAATATTGATTGGCCGTCTAAATCAAATTTATCGGTTGATCAGCAAAAATTTGAACTCATTGCTATTCTCAACCGGATGCAAGAATTAAACTTAAATGCGTTAATTCTGCAAGTCCGTCCTAATGGAGATGCGTTGTATAGTTCCAGTTTAGAACCTTGGAGTGCGTGGTTAACAGGAACCCAAGGAAAACCCCCTGAACCTTATTATGATCCGCTTCAATTTGCCATCGAAGAAGCTCATAAACGCAATATTGAATTACACGCTTGGTTTAATCCCTATCGCGCAAGATTAAGAGGAAATGCTCCCTTTTCGCCAAATCACATGGCATCAAAATTCCCCCAATATACCTATCAATATGGGGATTTAATGTGGATGGAACCCGGTGCGAAGGAAGTACAAGATCAAACGTTTAATGTGATTATGGATGTGGTGCAACGTTATGATGTTGATGGCATCCATTTAGATGATTATTTCTATCCCTATCCCCAAAGCGGTATTCCATTTCCTGATAGTCAAACCTATAACGCCTATCGTGCTGCTGGCGGAACATTAAGTTTAAAAGATTGGCGACGACAAAACGTTAATCTGATGATTAAACGCATTCATGATGGGATTAAATCTATTAAGCCTTATGTTAAATTTGGCATTAGTCCCTTTGGAATTTATCGCCCTGGAAAAGCACCCGGAATTGTAGGATTAGATCAATATGATTCCCTTTATGCTGATGTGAAATTATGGGTAGAACAAGGTTGGATGGATTATTTATCCCCTCAATTGTATTGGAAAATTGATCCGCCTCAACAAAGTTATCCCGTGTTGTTAGATTGGTGGTTACAACATAATCCTCAACGCCGTCATATTTATACAGGCAATTTTCTCAGTCGCATTGAAAACGAATGGCCTGTATCTGAATTGCAACGACAAGTTACAATTTCTCGACAAAAAGCAGCCCAACTTTCATTAGGAAATATCTTTTTTAGTATGAAGATTTTCCGCGATAATCGTCAGGGGGTCAATGATATTTTTAAAACTGCCGTTTATCCGACTCCAGCATTAGTTCCCCCGATGCCTTGGTTAGATAATGAACCGCCAGAAACCCCAACAGTTATTCAAGCCAATTCTGGAATTATTTCTTGGAATCCTTCGACTGAAACTGATCTTCGGTCTTGGTCTATTTACCAACAATTTTCTACGGGTTGGCAGTTAATTAAAGTTGTGGATAAAAATACAACTTCTATTCGGGTTAACCCAGGAAATTATGCCATTCGTGCCGTTGATAGAATGGGGAATGAAAGCGTTGAACAGGTTGTTTCTGTGTCTTAATTCACCGGATATTCAACACAGATTTTAACCCTAAATTGTAGGGGCGAGGTCGCCTCGCCCTTCTGACTTTAAAAGAATCTCTGGAAATAAGATAAGTTTTTATAATCATAATTTTATAATTATTCTGTTTTTTAAAAGATTGTCAGGAAATATGGATATTTGATTGAGAATATTTCTCAAATAGTTGACGAAATTATGGGCGTTCTGGTAGACTATAAAAAACACCACCCAAGGGGTTACTTTGTCTAAACGCCAAAATAGAGGCTACAACCCTTATAGTACCGTCAAATATTGGTGTTTTCTGACTCAATTTTGATTAGACGATGCACGAGTTTTGCAGCGAAAACAGAACACTAGAGTAGGGGGTATTGACAAAATCGTCAGTTTATGCAGTACCCCTAAATAAAACTTAATCATCCTCCAGTTGTAACAACTGTTCATCCAGAGTTCGTAGACGTCCTCGGACAATAGCTTCCGATAAAATCCGTTTTCGTAAAGCTTCGTTGAGAACTCCTTTTTCTGCTAAGAGTAAACGGCGACGAATGGCATCCAATTTACTCAAATAATCGCCCCTAGAACCCTGTAATTCCCCTGGACGACGATTATAAAATTCCCGTAGAGATCTTTCTGCACTTGCTACTTTCACTTGATAGGCTGAACGCATTTCCTCATAAACCGATTTGGGTAAGATTCCCGACTTTAATAACCCTTCTAATTCATCTTGTGCAGCCTTCGCCGTAATTAATTCAGCTTGCCATTCTTCCATTTGCTGTTGAGTTGGGGAAATCGTCGATAATTTTAAACGTTTCACCACCCAAGGTAAACTTAAACCCTGGCCCACCAAAGACACCAGCACACTACCAAACACCAGTGTAATCAGCAGATCTCGTCCTGGGAGTGTCGTCGGTAGACTTAATGCTAACGCCATTGATAGTGAGCCTTTAATATTACCAAAAAATAGTAAATGTTGCCAACGCAAGGGAATCGGACGGTCAAACCAACGAATTCCCGCTAAAAGCGGATAAACCGTAAGAACTCGCCCCACTTGATAAGCTAAAACAGCAAGTAAAACCGCAGGTAAAGTTTGCCAAAATGTTAATAAATTGATCTCGACTCCAATTAATAGAAAAATAAAAGTATTGACCGTAAAACTAGCGTATTCCCAGAAGCTTAATAAGATAATGCGACTGGAAGCAGTCGTTTGGTGAGACAGTCCGAGATTTCCGAAAATTAATCCCGCAACGACTACCGCCACCGCACCGGATACCCCTAACCATTGACCGACTTGAAACGTTCCTAATGCTACGGCAACTGTTAGTAATAAACTATTAAGAGGATCATCTAAACGGGCAAAAACAGGGATGGTTAAATAACCTAAAACTAACCCGACTATACTGCCTCCAATAGAAATAAATAGCAGTTGTTGGATACCTTCTTGAAACGTGAGTGAACCCGTAGAATAAACTTGTGAAATCAGATTAAAACCAACCAAAGCCGCCGCATCATTAAACAGGGTTTCTCCTTCGACAATTGTAGAGAGTCGAGAGGGAACGGGGATTTCTTTAAACACCGCAATCATGGAAACTGTATCTGTATTTGCCAGAATTACCCCCATAAATGCAGCAGGTATCCAACCTAATCCCAACCCAAATTTTAACAGAACCGCGATAATTGCACTTGAAAGAATAGCTCCTGGGCCTGCTAAAAGGGCAATAGGTTTAAAGGTACTACGGAGACGACTAACATCGGTATTAATTCCCGCATCAAAGATCAGAATCGGTAAAAATAGATTTAAAACCAGGGACGGATCTAAACCAACGGGACGAGACATTAATTCTGTAAAGGGTAAGCCCGCTAAAACTAAACCTGTAACGTAAGGAACCCCAACCCGGCGCGATAATAAAGCTACAATTGTCGCAACCAGTAGGAGAATAATTGAAATTCTGACTAATTCGGTAACATCCACTCTCGATACTGGTAATAAGTTTTTGTATTATGGACTAAGATTGCCAGAAGCTAATATTGATGTCAACCCAGGATGAGGAGTTTCTATGTATGTTCTGATTGGTGGCGGTGGTTTAGTGGGGTTGAGTTTAGCTCAAAAATTGTTAGAATTAGGGCATACTGTAGCCGTTATTGATATTGACCCGAACGCCTGTCGTTATGCACGGGAAAAAATCGGCGTCATGGTATTTGAAGGCAGTGCAGTGAGTACCGATGTGTTATTAGAAGCGGGTATTCGTAAAGCCAATTCCTTAGTGGCGGCACTTAGAAGTGATGCACTAAACTTAGCAATGGTGACACTCGCTAAACATTATGGTGTTCCCCATATTATCAGTCGAATGCGACATCCAGATTTTGCTGAACCTCTGCGTTTAGCGGGTGCTAATCATATTATTAGTACCGTTGAACTAGGGGTTTCTACAATGGTGAATGCGATTGAATATCCTCAAGTGGAATCAATGATGCACTTTGAGCAAGGACAAATTGAAGTGTTAAAATTAGCCATTCCGAAAACTTGTTATGTCGCGGGTCGAAGTGTGGCGGAAATTGCTCAAGATTCTCGGTTTCCAACGGGTTCTTTAATTATTGGTTATCAACCCCATCCCCAGGATAATTTAATGATTCCGAATGGGAGTACAGTTTTAGAACCGGGTTCAACGATATTGATTGTTACAAAGCCTGGAACATTACATCAAGTGATTGATTTTATTGAAGGTTATCAATCTTGTGGATAAAGGTTTATTTTTTTAACTTCCGAATTCGTAAATGCACCCCAGGTGATCATGATAGATGGGTGAGTATGGAGTTCTAATACTGATTTCACGAGATGACTAGAACTAGATTTCTAGTTGTCGCTTTTTTCAATAAAGTAGCGGTGTGATGAGAACCGCTACTGTTAGAAATTCGATGAGATAAAGGCTTAAGATATTAACCGTGTCAGACAAGTATTCACTTAAGCCTTGAGATGTTGGTGGGGGGTGACAAAGAGGCTTAGGATTTAGAAATGTCCTAAGTGTAATGCGTAGTGCTATACTTCTCTAATTCCGACCTCTGAGGACTCCTAAGCGATTAATGACGAGCTAATCCTTCTTGACGGGCCATGTGGGCAACGGCCCCAGCAACAGAGGTGGCGACTCGTTTGTCAAACACTGATGGGACAATATGTTCGCGATCTAAATCACTGGGAGACACTAAAGAGGCGATCGCCATTGCCGCTTCTAAATACATCGAAATTGTTAAGCTTTTTGCCCCACAATCTAAAGCCCCTCGGAAAATCCCCGGAAAAGCTAAAACGTTATTAATTTGATTGGGATAATCACTCCGTCCCGTTGCCATCACCGCCACATCATCGGTAATTAATTCGGGTTGAATTTCAGGAATGGGGTTCGCCATAGCAAACACAATCGGATCTTTTGCCATAGAACGTACCATTTCGGGTGTCACCACTCCTGGGGCACTGACTCCCATGAACACATCAGCATCCTTCATGGCATCAGCTAAAGTACCGGATAAATCAACCGCAAATTCCCGTTTTTGAGGATTAATATCCGTGCGCTGATGGCAAATCATCCCTTTAGAATCACATAGGGTAATATAACGAACGCCTGCTTTTTTAAATAAACGTGCCATAGCAATTCCCGCAGCACCTGCCCCGTTTAAAACCAGATGAATTTCATCTATTGATTTTTTAACTAATTTTAAGGCATTAATCAAAGCGGCTAAACTGACAATTGCCGTTCCATGTTGATCATCATGGAAAATAGGAATATCTAAAGATTCGCGCAATTTTGCTTCAATTTCAAAGCATCGAGGAGCCGCAATATCTTCTAAATTGATTCCACCAAAAACCGGGGCAATATATCTAACAGTTTCGATAATTTTGTCTGTATCTTGAGTATCTAAACAAATGGGAAAGGCATCAATATCAGCAAATTCTTTAAATAACATGGCTTTCCCTTCCATCACGGGTAAAGCCCCGGCTGGCCCCAAATTCCCTAACCCTAAAACCGCACTGCCATCGGTGACAATGGCAACGGTATTTTGTTTAATCGTCAGGCTATAAACCTTTTCAGGATCGTCCGCGATCGCATTACAAATTCGACCTACTCCTGGGGTATAAGCCATGGCTAAATCAGCTTGAGATTTGAGAGGAATTTTAGATTGAATACTAATTTTCCCCGCCCGATGCAGATTAAAAGTTCGGTCATAAACCGCTAACACTTTTAAGTCCGGTAATGCTTTCACCGCTTGGACAATTTTTTCTGCGTGTTCACTACTTGAAGCATCAATACTAATTTCTCGAATAATTTTGTGCAAGGTTTGTTCAACTAAGTCAATTTGACCTAAATTACCTCCCACTGAAGCGATCGCTTGGGCAACACTCGCCAACATTCCCGCCCGATTGGGCAGTTCCAAACGAATTGTGACACTAAAACTCGGATTCGGTGTTAAGTTAACCATACTCAGTCTAATTATTCAAGGTAGACCCCAATTGTAAAGGTGATCGGCTTCTTTGTCAGTTCTTTTACTCTTCTTTTTCCAGATTTCCAGACAATTCTCGACTCAGGGATCTCCACTAATACTGTTGGTTCAATTGTAAATAGTAGGTCAGATTTGCCAAGGTAATATAATGATCAACATATTTAGGAGTAGGAGTTTTTTGTAAGGCTTGCTGAACTTGCTGTTTACGCTGAGTCTTTGATGGTTTCATAATATTGTGCTTCAGGTTAGCATGAATCACTGATCTCGGTCGTGAAGCGCACACTAACGGATTGATAACTCCATAGGAATAATTTACCCTACAATTTCAAGTTAACAATCCGTTAATTTCCTTGATATCCTCAACAAGTTTCCTGCGGTTCTTTTTGGGAAATAGCAGGGAACTTGTTGATCCTTAAACTTCTGTAAAGATGTTATCAACATCTTCAGTCGTTCAAGCCATAATTCGATCTGATGTAACATAAAAAACAGCAACCGTTATGTTTTTTACGGATATTTTAATTTTAGGGGCCAGTCGCATTTGAGAAACCGGTTCTCGAATTAAACTATAAACCTCTGTGAGAGCCTCACCAATTTCCTCAGTCAAACATTGGATATGTAAGACTCCCCACCGCCGAAATACTCTACAATTCGCCAGAAGTTGAAGTTGATCTAACTCCTGTTGATTTTCCCGATAAAAATCCCAAATCAGTCGAGTTAACTGTGAAGGTTGTTTCATATCCTCACCTCTAGTATGGAGTTCTAGATCGCTTATCTCTTCCTTTCGGTAGAGGGCTTACCTTCTAGTATTCATGATCCCCTGTGCTTTCTCAATTCATCCCAGCAAGCTGAAATAAGACTTAATAGGAGTTTGTCTAATTTAATGTTACAGATTTGGGCTACAAACTCATTATAACAGGTGTTTTAACCCTTGATGGGATCATAGCTGTTCTTTGTAATCGATACATATATTTACACAATTTGATAGTTTGACACATTTTTAAAAAGTAGGAACGATTCAGTCTCCACAATACACAATTAAATCGATCTCAACATCTCCTAATCCCGCTAATCCCATAACACCAACGGTGGTTCGACAGGGTAAACGTTCCGCTTCAAAATAAGAAGCATAAATGCGATTGACCGTTTCATAGTATCGAAAATCCGTGACAAAAATCCGAGCCATAACAACTCTATTAAAATTTGCTTTTACATAATTTAGCACTAATTTTAAGTTTTCCATTACTTGTTGAGTTTGTTGTTCAATCGTTCCCTTGATTACCTCGCCAGTTTGGGGATCTTCAGCCAATTGTCCCGTCACAAACAAAAAATCTCCAGCCCTGACCGCATGGGAATAAGGAGCAACAGGGGGTAAAACGTGGTTGGGGAGAGTCACATACTCCAGCATAATTCAGCCTGTCCTAATTTCGATGGCAATGAACGGTAACATCATACTAGAGCATGATATGATCAAAGTTTTGCAGACTCACCCCACAAGCGGCGAAGGAGAAGCCAGATGGCTCAAATGTACTATGACGCAGATGCCAATTTAGATATTTTGGCAGGAAAAACAATTGCAATTATTGGTTATGGTTCTCAAGGTCATGCCCATGCACTGAATTTAAAAGATAGTGGCATGAATGTGATTGTCGGATTATATCCCGGCAGTAAATCAGCTTTTAAAGCCAAAGATGCCGGTTTAACGGTGCATACCGTTGAAGAGGCGGCTAAAGCTGCTGACTTCATTATGATTCTACTGCCGGATGAAGTTCAAAAAACCGTTTATAAAAATGAAATTGAACCCCATTTAACCGAAGGTAAAACCCTCGCCTTTGCTCATGGTTTCAATATTCACTTTGGTCAAGTCGTTCCTCCCTCCAATGTAGATGTGGTCATGGTTGCCCCCAAAGGCCCTGGACATTTAGTGCGTCGCACCTACGAACAAGGTCAAGGAGTTCCGGCGTTATTTGCCGTTTATCAAGATGCGTCTGGACAAGCTCGTGATCGAGCGATGGCTTATGCCAAAGGCATTGGCTCAACCCGAGGTGGCATTTTAGAAACCACATTTCGTGAAGAAACCGAAACCGACTTATTTGGTGAACAGGCGGTTTTATGTGGCGGTTTAAGTGCGTTAATTAAAGCTGGATTTGAAACCTTAGTAGATGCAGGTTATCAACCTGAATTAGCTTATTTTGAATGTTTACACGAAGTTAAATTGATCGTGGATTTAGTCGTGGAAGGCGGTCTAGCTAAAATGCGCGATAGCATTTCTAACACGGCGGAATATGGAGATTATACTCGCGGCCCTCGAATTATTACTGATGAAACTCGCGCCGAAATGCGGAAAATTCTCAGCGAAATTCAATCCGGTCAATTTGCTAGAGACTTTGTGTTAGAAAATCAAGCTGGAAAACCGGGTTTCACCGCCATGCGTCGTCAAGAAGCTGAACATCCGATCGAAAAAGTCGGCCAGAAGTTACGCCAGATGTTTAGTTGGATGAAGAAGGACTAAAGCAAAGGGAGAAGGGGAGCAGGGGGAGCAGGGGGAGCAGGGGAAGTAGGGGAGAAATGATTCACTCTTGACACCTAAGACCCTATTGTGTCGCCCCTGGGGCTTTTTCGAGCTTTTCAATTTCCTTCTCTCGTTGCTCATTGGTGTCTTTCGGCCGTAACCATTTAGGCCATAAACTAACAACAAATTCACGACTGGTTTTACTCGCATCTCTGGCAGGTTTGGGCAAAAATTTAAATGTATCGCCCGAGGTAATAAACACAACGACTAAGGCAACAGCACCCCAGCCTAGAATTTTTTTAGGAGTCATAAGCCGTTTTTTAGATAAAGATATTTATGGCAATTTATTGTATAGCAGGAAACACGGAATCAGAAATAGGCACTCTGGCAATAAACTTTTGCAAGCAGAAACATTCATCAGCTATCCCATTGGTCAATGAGCTATTCAGCTTTTAATAACTCTTCAATAAAGACTTGAGTTTCTGGGGGAATATCCGTAATTAAACGAACGGGAAAAGCTTGAGTAGAAATTGAGCGATAATATTCAGGTGTGAGAAAAACCTGATATTTTTCAGCTTCTGGTGTGAGTTGGGCTGCGGTTGCTAAGACAATGGTTTTAGCATAATTACGAACATCTGTTGACGCATCACCAATGACTTCACCCCCTGAAATTGGGGTGATCGGAATCCAACTTTGATCCGCAATAGTTCTGGGATCTCGAACACTTAAATGAGTTGCTCCTAAAACCCCTAATAATAATTTATCCGTTTTTATTTGAGGAAAAATTGCAATTTGTTCGGGTAATGCTGGGGTAACTTTATCAGAAGATTGAGTTAAAATTAAGGTAGGAATTTGAACTTGATTTAATCCGGTTTTTCCAAAAATTACAGAAGCTGTCGGTGCAAAAGAAATCGCGCGTTTAATCCGAGGATCACTAAATCGATATCGATCTTTTGGGAGTTCTGCTGCTAAACATTGAGTCGCTTTTCCTAAACTAAAGGTAATAAAACTTTGATCACAATTTTTCCTCAGTTCATCAATTTGTAACTCTCCTCCTGCTAAAGCTAAAGCTGTTACTCCCCCAAAAGAATAACCAAAAACTAAAGTATTATTCGTGTTCAATTTTCCTTTAAATCTCGGATCAGTTAGATTTAATTTTTCTAATTCATCCAAGGTAAAAATTAAATCTTGGGGACGTTCAATAATTTCTGTGGGGGAGAGGAACAAATTTTGATCAACATAAGTAGCGTTACTTCCCGGATGTTCAGGAATAATAACCGTGTAGCCATAGGAAGCTAAATGTTCCATTAAATACCGTAATTCTTGATAATCTGAACCTCGACCATGAGAATACAGAATTAAAGGTTGATCTGGACTAGCTACGGAGGAGGAATAAATATAAACCGGAATTTTCCGATTTCGCTGTTGATCCTGCAATTCTATCTGAGTAATTTCTACTTTTCCGGGCCCAGGTTGAGTCGGATCAAATGGAATTTGGGGCGGTTGGAATTCTCCGGTGGGAAATTTCGGTAAGACTTCTAAAAGTAATCTTTGGGTTTGCCAAAATCCTTGATTTAACCGTTTTAAAACCTGAAAGGCTTGGGGAAGATTAATCTCAATAGTAGACAAGGGATAATTTTCTAAAAAATTAATCACTGATAACCCTTGGGGGGATTTTGACGCAGAAAGAATTGCTTCTTTAATGGCTGTTCCTTCTTGAGATTGATCAGAAGAAATGATTGTATCAATATCCGTTAAAATTCTCGTTCCAACTTGACTATTAACAATTTCATCAACAATTTCATCACTAATTTTAATTTTAATATTTAATGCTGCTAATGCCTGTTGTTTTTGTTCAGGATTCAATAAACTCAAATAACCCAACAATCCTAATGGAACTTTTCCGGTTTGTGCAAATTCTTTTAAATCCTTTACTGGAACGGTAGCATAAATAAATCCTTGTCTGATGACAACAGATTCTGCTGCGTGACTAGAAAGCGGAAACAGCAAACCACTGCTCATCAGGCTCGGCGTTAAAAAACTCAAGGAAAACAACAATTTTTTCCACGGAAGTTTAGCAAAAATAGAGACTGGAATTTCTGGCATAATCAAAGGTCTGGGTTCAACAATCCAAAAAGTTTAACATTAATAGGAGTGACAGAAAAACCCAGTTTCTGAACAAAATCTCCAGGTTTCGGTTCAGACAAAAAACAGGGTTTTTTACTCCTGTCAACTGTTGACAATTGGGGGACGATGGTGCTCCCAAGGTTGTATAGCCTCCAGTTGAGCAGCTAACGCAATTAAAGTGGCTTCCGTCGCCGGTTTTCCGACCAATTGCACCCCGATGGGCAAACCCTCTGGAGTGAAACCTGTGGGAATGGCGATGGCCGGTTGACCACTGACGTTAAAAGCCGGACAGGGGGCGATCCATTGAATAATTTTTTGTAACGTTTCTTCTGGAGAAAGTTGAGCATATTCTCCCACAGAAATTGTCGGGTGCATATAGGTCGGTAAAACCACCACATCAAAGGGACTCAGAGAAGCAACAATTTGACGACCTGCCACCTGCATTTTAGTCACCGCTTGCAAATATTGTCCGGCTGTGATTTGGGTTTCCATTAACCATTGATTCACAGAACCTAAATATTCCGCCGGAATGCCAGCCGCAGCAACTCCCGATTTCCAAACTAACGTAAAGGGTTCAATAATTGAACTAAAATCAGGAGTAATGGTTTCAATTGGATGACCCAATTGTTCTAAAAGCTTAACGGCATTTTGAACCGCTTGTTCACAATCTGGAGAGGCTTGACCAACGGGTAAAATAGACGTGGCGATCGCAATTTTTAAAGCCTTTGGAGGTTGTTGAGTCGCCGCTAAAAAGGACGGATTTGGATCGGGCAACCAATAGGGATCACCTAAAATATATCCTGAGATCACATCTAATAACGCCGCCGCATCAGCAACAGTCCGGGCGAGGGGGCCATCAGTGGAAATTCCGCTTTGAAAGTCTCCGACGGGTGCATGGGAGACTCGACCCCTTGTCGGTTTAATTCCGACTAAACCACAACAAAAGGCAGGGCCCCGAATGGAACCGCCCCCATCTGACCCATGAGCAACGGGGGATAATCCCGCAGCCACCGCCGCCGCAGCCCCCCCACTGGAACCACCGGGGGTATAGTCTAAATTCCAAGGGTTACGAGCGGGAGGAAAGCCATCGGGTTCAGTGTAGGGTAATGATCCGACTTCAGAAGTTGCCGTTTTTCCTAAGATATTAAATCCGGCTTGGCGAATGCGACTAACCACTCCATCATCATAGGTGGCAATGTTATTCACTAAAGCTCGTGAACCGTAAGTACAAGGAACTCCCGCAACGGCGTTTAAATCTTTAATGGAAATTGGAACCCCAAAAAAAGGCGGTAACTCGTTAAGATCAGAAACTTTAGCTAATTGTTCCGTTTGGGTTTTAGCGAGTTTTAAGGCTGTTTCTGCCATCACCGTAAAATAACAACCCAACTGTGGATTTAATCGTTGAATCCGATCTAAATAAACATTAACTAACTCTAATGGCGATAAAACTTTGGTGCGAATTAATCGGGCTTGTTCTAAGGCTGATTTAAAGGCTAAATCCACTGAATTCATAGGGAACAGGGAACGGGGAATCGGGAATCGAGAATCAAGATTAATAGTTAACAGTAATCGGTCAATGCTCAACCGTCAACAATTCTGAGCTCAACCATCAACCTTTAACTTGTTGTAAACTGGTGAAAGCGGTAGACTGAGAGTATTCTATTTCAAGATTTCAGCCCGAATTTATTTGTTTTATTGAAGGTCACGGGATATGACACAATCACAGCGTCCACCTGTTCCTCGTCCTCCAGCACCAGGGGTTCCGCCACGTCCACCCGCACCCAAAGCACCCCCTCCTCCAGGGGCTGGAAGTGCAGGTGCTACCGTTGCTACACCGACTCAAACCACGACAATACCAACGGTGATGGCAACATCGAGAACCAAAGGCCCTAGCCCCGGACATCCAACGTTACGGGATATTGTCAAACGAGCCAACGATGAGGGGGCGTCCGATATTCACTTAGGGGTGAATGAACCGCCTCGCTTTCGCAAACGCGGGGATATTACTCCTTTAGATTGGCCAATCACTGACTTAAATACCTTTATGAGTTGGTTGGCGGAGGTGTTAACCGATGATGAAATTCAGCAATTTCAAGACACTCTTGACTTTGACGGGGCGGCAGATTTAGGATTTGTGCGAATTCGGATTAGTATCTTTGATGCTCTCAATGGCCCTTCAATGGTGCTGCGGTTAATTGGTTCTACAATTTTAACCTTGGAACAGTTGAAACTGCCCGATGTCTTTAAAAAAATCTGTAACTATCACAAAGGGTTAATTTTGGTGACAGGGCCAACGGGTTCGGGTAAATCTACCACCCTGGCAGCCATGATTGACTACATGAATCGTAACTATGCCTACAATATTATTACAATTGAAGACCCAGTAGAATTTGTTCACGAAAGTAAAAAATCCCTAATTAAACACCGAGAAGTCGGACGTCATACGTTGAAGTTTTTTAATGCTCTCAAAGGAGCTTTGCGGCAAGACCCGGATGTCTTACTGGTAGGAGAAATTCGGGATAAAGAAACGATGCAAATTGCCTTAAAAGCGGCACAAACAGGTCACTTAGTAACTGGAACCTTACACACCAATAGTGCGGTAAAAACATTAACTCGGATCTTAGATATGTTTAGCGCTGAGGAACAACCTTCAATTAAAGTCTCAATTTCTGAATCATTAGTCGCTATTATTGCTCAATTATTGTGTAAAACCACTGATGGGAAACGGGCGGCTTTCCATGATGTTCTGATCAATACCGACGTGATTAAAGAATACATCGTGAAAGATAAGTTTGAGGAAATTAACCAAATCATGCTCAAAGATACCTATGAAGGGATGACGACCATGAATAAATCCCTTTACAATCTTTATCAGGAAGGACGAATTACTGAAGAGATTTGTTTAGAGGTGTCTCCCTTCCCGAATGAGATGAGCCAAATGTTACGAGGACGGGTTTAAACTCTAACAAAAATGTAAAATTTTGGCCCTATTCTTACTGGAATCCCCTAAAGTAAAAGTATTGGTAAATCATGATTCCTTCCCTTTAGGATTCAAGTTCTGGGATCTTTTCGTCAGAAGCTTTTAATGTCAGAGTCTTCTGAAGGATCAGAGTCACGATTTACTGCTTTCAGGGTTAAACTTTTAACATTAGTGACGGAATAAGCCCTTGAATGTTGTTAACTCTAAGGTTACTCGCTCTTTTAAAGCGATCGCTTTGTTTACTCCGGGGGGAGATGTCGTTTATTGTATTGACCCCCATAAACAACGACGCTGGCATTCTCATCTTTGCACCTATTTACAAGAACTTTTGGGTTTATCTGAACCCCCGCATTTTTTAATTCCTTGTTATACGGCTACTTATGATCGATGGGTTGACCCCCAAACTCAAGAAATTAAACGCTCGGCGGAAGCTTATCCTCCGGTTTTGCAATACCAAACGTTATTAAATACGATTTTTGAGACGGGAGATTTAGTTTGGCAACCCGCAACGGGTTCAGAAGAATTTTGTAACCCTTTAATTATTGCCACTTATTATCAGCAATTTCCTCAACTTTGGCAAAATCACGATCTAATTGTTCAGGTGAAAAAGAATGATTTTGATCCGAATTTGGCAACACATGGGAACTTATCAGACCTTCGATCTCCCGGTTTTGAATTAAATTTATCTCCTGAAGCAGAATTCCCTGAAACCCAAGGATTTGTTTTACGGTTATTTGTCTCAGGTCATAATTTAGCAACAGAAAAAACCCTGCAAACCCTACATCAATTGTTAGAATGTTCCGTTGGTCATCCTTATACGTTGAAAGTGATTGATGTTTTAAAACATCCTGACTTAGCGGAAGCTGATCAAATTTCTGCCACTCCTACCTTAGTTAAAGTCTGGCCAAAACCTGTCCGTCGAATTGTGGGAGAGTTAAATAATGTTGATATAATTTTACGATTATTAGGCAGTCCGGTTGATGGTTTACCTTTATAATCTATACTGTTACTTTTCGAGGGAACAGTAAAAAGTTAAAAGAGTTTCAGCATTCAAAAATGTCTTAACCCATCATGGATAGTCCTATATCAATTATAAGCCCAAATTAAAAGGAATTTCCCAAATTTTACAGATTTTATTTTAATTTTTGTAACTATAATTACCCAAACCTAATTATTTACACATTTCTAATTCTCTGTTCCCTAACACTATAACTGTTTTTTTCAGCCGATTCATAGATTGTTTGATTCACCTTTACAGATTGTTCTAAATTAACCATCGGTTGAGGATAATCAACACCTAAAATCACCCCAAAGCGTTTTTGTTCAACTGAAAGTAACCTCCAAGGTTCATGAACTTTTGAGGCGGGTATATCCTTTAATTCCGGTAGCCAATATTTGACATAATCTCCATTGGGATCATAATCTTTAGATTGTTTTAAAATATTAAAATAGCGAAATCCTCTCGCATCATTTCCTACCCCTGCGGTATAGTTCCAGTTTCCCCAATTACTACAAACATCATAATCAATTAGCATAGATTCAAACCATTCAGCCCCCATTTTCCAATGAATTCCTAAATTTTTAGTTAAGAAACTGGCAACATTTTGCCGTCCTCGGTTTGACATAAATCCCGTTAAAGCTAATTCTCTCATATTAGCATCAATTAAGGGAAAACCTGTGATTCCGGTTTGCCACCGTTCAAATTGTTGGAAATCTTCTTGCCAAGGAATTTTGATTCCTTTTAAACCCCCAGAATCAAAAATTTTATTTCCATGTTTTAAGACAATAAACCGAAAATAATCTCGCCATAATAATTCAAAAATTAACCAGTAAGTAGAATCATTTTTGATTCGTTGTGCTTCGTACTGTTGCACAGTTTCATAAATCAATCGAGGAGATAAACAACCCAGTGCTAACCAAGGAGAAAACTTAGAAGAATAATTAGCTCCTAACATTCCATTGCGCGTTTCTTTATAATTTTTTAGACAATCTTGTTGCCAAATATAATCTTTTAATCGTTTTAATCCTGCGGTTTCTCCCCCTTTAAACTGTAATACAGTCCGAGAATCAAAACTTGTAAATTCTAAACCCAAATCTTGAAGGGTTGGTAATTCTCCTAATTCGATTTCGGGTAAATTAGGTAAATTTTGAGGAGGAGAAAAAGGAGGATTAACAGTAGAGTGATATTCTACTTTTTTTCTAAACTGAGTAAAAACTTCAGGAATTTCAGCAATAGAAAACGGTAAATCTTTAATAGAATAAAGAGTTGCACCCCAATAGGATTGAACCAAAACACCTAGAGAATTTAATGCTATTTTTAAGCGATATTCTACTTTTAATTCTTCCGATGTCGCTTCTTGATAATAATAAACAGAATCAACTTTTAAAGTTTTAACTAATTCAGGAATAATGGTTTCTGGCTTGCCGACACGAATGATTAAATCGCTTCCCAACTGTTTTAAAGATTGGCGTAAATCTTCTACACTTTCTAATAAAAATTGAGCGCGAAAAGCACCCGTTTTCGGGAAACCATAAGCCGTTATACCAAATTGTCGCGGATCAAAACAATAGAGAGGAATAACCTTAGCTTTTGATTTTAATGCAGAGAATAAAGGTTCGTGATCATGAACCCGTAAATCGTTACGATACCAAATTAAAACTTGTTTTGCTGTCACGATGATTTTAGTTTTAAATGTTTAAGGTCGTTTACGGAAGCCCTCGGTTATAGACTCCTGCGGATTCACCTTAACTCATTTTAACAGAAGTTTCCAGAGGTTTAACAATCAACCAGCGTCCTGTTTTGGGGTCACGATAGCTGTTATAGGGGTTAGAACGCAGGGGTTTAGGACAAGCTTTCATAATACGTCTCCACGTTCGTAAAGGTTGAAGGAATTGGATCATTAACTTGAGCATTCAATTATTCCGTATTTTCCCAGTCAGATCAGGGATGGACATCTCTAAAATTCTGTGATAATAACGTTCAATTTGAGTGACAATAAACATAGAAGTGAGTGAGAAAGATCGAGGGTATCCAGTGATCTTGATCATTGAATACGTTCTTTCCCCAAAGTTGATTGATCTTAAATCCTATGAAAACTACAAAAAATTTTATTGTCATTGATACAGAAGGACAACCGATTTTGCGAGAATTAGCCATTGTGAATTATCAGGGAGAATTAATTTATGAAGCCTTTGCAGAAAATCATCCCCAAAGTCCTAAAATTCCTCATCGCACAAAACCGTTAAAACAGATTTTAAAAGAATTTGTTGAAATTGCTCAATCTCAATTAATTGTTTGTCATTATGCTCAACATGATATTGAAGTTTTAAGAAATACGTTTAAGGCGGTAGGAATAGCCAGCCCTCAATTAGATTTTCAGTGTAGTTTTGAACTCGCTCAACGTTATTTACCTCAACTAAATAGCCATTCTTTAGAAGCCTTAAGTAAGCATTTAAGACTTAAGCTAGATGGTCAATTTTTTATTCGGGACGCAGCCCATCGGGCGAAATATGATGCGTTATTTACCTATCAACTTTATAAACATATTGTTAATGAATATTTGAAAAAAGAATTAAAAGCACAACCTAATCCCTTTGGAAGTAGTCGGGTTGATACTCCCTTTCAGGAACACCCGGATTTTCGAGGGATTTTTGCGGAAGAATGCGATCGCTTAAAAGCTATTTTAGCAGATATTAAATTAGATCCCAACCATCAAACCAAAGGAGCAGTTGTCATTGGGGAACCCGGTTCAGGGAAAACCCATCTCATGATGCGATTAGCCAAAGATTTATTAACTAAAAACCGTTTATTATTTATTCGCCAACCTAATAATCCCGATACCGTTTTATTCCATACCTATAGTCGAATTTTAGAATCATTAATCCAAATTGTCCCCAACAGTATTCACACCCAGCTTGAATATTTATTAGCGAATAGCTTTGCTGAAATTATTAAATCTACCGATCCTTATTTTACTGCTAGAACTCAAAAAGATGAAAAGATATTACAACTGATTCAAGGAGGAAATTTAAAGTTATTTAGCGATTTATCCCAGGCGGAAACCAAAACCAAACGAGAGTTTTGGCAACATATTGAAAAACGAGCTTTAGAATGGTGGAATAATAACTTCTCCGCCGCAGGTTACGCTCCTAAATTTTTACAGGGGATTGTGAAATTTTGCGGTTATACTGACTTTAACCGTCGTCATATTATTACCCAATGGTTGGCGATGAATAACTTACCCCAAGAGGAATTAGATCGGGTAGGTTTACCGTCTTGGGAGGATGAATTAAGCCGAGAGGAAGCTTCTTTAGAAGCGTTAAAAGTGTTAGGATGTTTATCCTTATTAGATGAACCCTTATTGATTGTTTTTGATCAATTAGAAGGGTTAGGACTCAAGCAAAATGAATCGTTATTACACCGTTTTGGAGCAGCCATTAAAGAGATTTTTACCCATGTTCCCAATAGTTTAATTATTTTAAATCTATTTCCTGATCGTTGGCAACAATTTAAGGCAGCTTTTGATGGGTCAATTATTGATCGCGTGTCTCAGTCTCAAATGTTTTTAAATCGTCCTTCTAACCAAGAGTTAAAACAATTATTGAATTTAAAAATAAAATTTTTAGATGTCACCATTGATGATTTATTTGAACCCGATGAAATCACAGCCATTTTAAATCATCTTTCCATTCGGACAGTCTTAAACGTTGCGGCGGATTATTATCGTTATAAAGTTGATGGAATTCCCCTTCCTAAACATCAACTGATTCCCATCTCAACTTCAGATGAAACCGATGTGGAACGACGCTTACAACAGTTAGAATCTGAACTGGAAAAAATCAAGCAAGCGATGAGTCAAATCGGTGAATTTCTTTCTCGAAATCATCAGCAAGAGTTACAAGTGTTTAACTCAGAGTTGTTGGGAGTGTTCCCTTGGTTAGATTCTCCCGTGAAGCGTCAACTTAAAAATTATGTCAAGGAACAACTGATTTGTTTAGAGGCGGCTTTCTCTAAACCTAAAATCATTACCGATAGTGATGATTTAGGAAAATTAATGACAATTTTAGAAGGATTAATGTTAGTGATTTCTCCCTTGAGTATTGATGTTTTGCGGTTAGGAAAACGGGTTATTCCTGAACATTTAGTCATCCAAACCAAAACTCATAGTTTTGTAGTAGGATTTTTGCATTTAGGGGGTTCTCCCTTTTTCCATCGTTTGAAAAATTGGAATGAGTTATTGGGTCTGAAACCGAATTTTAAATTTATTCTCTGTCGAGATCAAGCCGATTATCCCATAAGCGGACAAAAAAGCCAATTAGAACTCGAACGATTTCAACAATCACGCAATGGAAAATTGATGCTTTTAAACCAGGATGAGCGGATTTTATTTGAATTATTCTATCAAATGATTGTGGATATCCAGAACTATGATTTAGACATTAAACTAGAGGACGCTATGGAGTTTATTTTATCAGAATATAAAGAGTATTGGTTATTTCAGAATCTTAAACAGTATTTGAGTTAAAAATCATCCTGAATCATTCTAACCATATTCGGAAATAATCACTAATCCAATTGTTAATTAATTTATAGCGTTATGCACAATTTACATCCGTTTATCGGCGTAATTTCTACATTTTCTGCATTAATGACGGGGATTAATTCTCCTGCATTTTCCCACACTCAATCGCCTTCTGATCCAGATATAACTCCGTTACAACAGCAGTTAAAATCAGGGAATTTGAAAGCGGCTGATATAGAAACCCGTCGCTTAATTCAACAGTGGATTTTTCCCAAGGGAGATGTTTATGCCAAACCGGAGGTTAATGCTATTCCCTGTGAGAGTTTAAAAACCATTGATACCCTATGGAAACAAGCAAGTAATAATCGTTTTGGGTTGAGTATTCAACAGCAACAATGGCAAAATTTATCACCCAAAGATCGAACCAGTATTGAATCTTTTGGTCAAAAAATAGGTTGGGTTAGACAAAAACCCTTAACCGAAACGGAACTTCAAGATAAATGGTTTGCTTCAACTTGGCTATTAGAATCTGAACTTAATTTTACACCTAATGCTCCTGTTGGTCATTTACCTTGGCATGGCATTTCTCAAGAACGAATCATGTCTTTAATTAATGAAATTGGTTTAGGATGTGGTAGTTGTAGTATTGATGCAATGTATTTACAGGAGGAACGAAATTATACTTATCTTCCGGCATTTTATAACCGAGTTAATACCTGTTTAGCATCCAATACAACAGCTTTATCGCCATTAGAAAAAGCCTTAGCCGCCGGAAACTGGAAAGAAGCCAATCGTTTAACTTCTTTGGGAATTTTAGACCTCGCCGGACAAAGAAAACGGGGGTATTTAGTAGCAACAGATACTCGCAAATTATCCTGTCAATCGTTAAAACAGATTGATCAATTGTGGGTTAAATATAGTCAAGGTCGATTTGGTTTGAGTGTACAAGCTCAAATTTGGCAAAACCTAAAAGGGAAAAGTTACGAAGATTCTCTGAAGTTTGAAAAAACGGTGGGATGGACGGGAACACAACCAATTTTTGATGTTAAATCTGCACCAAAAGGTCATTTACCCTTGCGTCCCGTGTTATCAGATGGAATGATGAACGCTTGGGGAGGTGGTTGGATTCAAGAATTATCAAATCGTTTAAAAAGTTGTTCGTAGTAGAGTAAAAATCGTATAAACTTTATTAAGGATAAATCGTCTTGATTTCAATAATATGGATATACAGTTATCTTTATTTCCTCCTACAGAAAAACAATTCACTGCAAAAAAGCAAAAAAAAGTGAAATTAGGTCGCTATGAGAGACTCCAACGAGAACTGTTAACCACTCAGCGTGATCCTTATCAAGTTTTTATTGATATTGAGAATCAAACTGTATCTCCGTTCAACTATAACTTTATTGATCTTTTTTGTGGTGCTGGAGGATTCACACAAGGATTAGTTCAAGTAAAGTTTAATCCTGTAGCCAGTGTTGAAATTAGTCCGATTGCTTCAGCAACTCACCAGAGAAATTTTCCAAACAGTCATCATTTTTTGGGTGATATTTGTGAATTTAACTCGATAGAATGGTTAGAAAAAGTTAATTTACCCCCGATTCATTTAGTAGTCGGTGGCCCTCCCTGTCAAGGATTTTCTGTTGCTGGAAAGCGAAACCCAGATGATCCCAGAAATAACCTATTTAAAGAGTTTATTCGGGTTGTTTCAGAAATTCGTCCTTGGTATGTTGTCATGGAAAATGTACCGGGGATTCTGACAATGAAAGATGGAAAAATCAAGCAAGCAATATTTGAACAATTTGAATCTATTGGTTACTCCAATATTTCAGTTGTTATTCTTGAATCTGCCGCCTATGGAGTGCCACAAATTCGACCTAGAGCGATTTTTATTGCGAATCGATTAGAACTACAAAATCCTTATCCCAAACCTCAACTTCAACCCGAACAATATCAACCCATTGAATCGGCTATTTGTGATCTTCCTGAGTATACACCGATTCCTGAAATTAATCATGAATGGACTCGTCATTCTCCTGAATATATGCAGCGCATTGAACAAGTTCCCCCTGGAGGTTCTCTCTATGAAACCTATCTTGATGCGTTCAAACGTCAATATCCAGGTAAACCCAGTATGACCATTAAGGAAAATCACGGTGGAACCCATATTCACCCCTATCTTAACCGAGTCATTTCTGCTCGTGAAATGGCTAGATTACAGTCCTTCCCTGATTCTTTTATTTTTGAAGGAACCATGAAAAAAGCCATGTGGCAAATTGGAAATGCAGTTCCTCCCCGTTTAGCAGAATGTATTGGATATGGTCTTATTCCTTATTTAGACAGTATTAGTTTAGGGAAAGAGAAAGAGTTATCAACTATTCCAAAAACTTCTGAGATTCAACTTGCTTTAGAGTTGCATTAAGACCAGTTCGCCAAGCTTCAAAATTATACCATCCGCAACCCACACATCCTTGTTCTGCTTCCGAACCCGATTGAGGAATATTATCTGGCCATTTCTCATTTCCGAAATACCAAAATTTGAGTCCTAATGGTGTTCCTCGCTTTCCTGTTTCAATACATTTTTCACAACTTCTCGACTTTAAAAGGTTATGGTTTCCAGAACTATCTTTTTTGAGCAGTTGAAATTTACTTCTAATTTCAGCTTCACTCATTTTAACATCATGACTCACTTCACTTTGACCCCAGCGTTCCATCGGAAAACGATGATCAATGACTAACTCATGAGGCAATCGTTGCCGATTTTCAATTACATCTGTATAGTTGTAAACTTCTAAAATTCTTTTCACTAATTTAGACGGAATATTAGCAGAAGCATTCGCTTCTCTAGTGTCTCCTGTCCATCGATCCCAAATCGTCTTTTTTTGGCAAACTTGGCATAATTCCCGCTTCGTTTCAATCACTAACCCTGGACGACCGCTTCTATTTCCTCGTTCTAAACCTTGAATTCCACCACCTCCAGCATATTGATTAGAAGCAACATCTTTCCCTTCACAGTTACGACAATGCCAGTTTTGATCAGATAATAAATTGAAAAGTTTATACTGTGATGAACCTGATTTAAGTTTAGATTTAAAACTTTCTACTGATTCTGGGTTCACTCCAAATTCCTCATCTCTGTTTCTAAGTTCTCCAGTAGTTCTGAAACAGTAATATTCAAGCCACTAGCAAGAGATACTAGAACAGTCAAAGAAGGGTTTCTAACACCACGTTCTAGTCCAGATATATAGGTTCTGTCTAGGTGAGATCGTAACCCTAACTCCTCCTGAGAAATTCTGATCGACATTCGATGTCGCCTGATCAAAATTCCTAAAGCCTTTAAAAGTCGTGTTTTAGACTGTTCCATGAAATGATGTTCCACTTTCATAGACGATCAGTCTACGGACGATCAGTCACATTCGTAGATTCAAGACAGTAACTCTTAAAAAAGTTAAATTTGTATGATTTTTTAGATGTAGGGGCAGGTTTATCATAATTATTGAATGAAAATCCTAATATTTTAGAGAAAACCTGTCCCTAGTAATTTAACACTGGATTTGTTAGTAGAACCTGTTAATTTCCTAAGTTACCCATCAAACCTTAACGCCTGACCTCGAACTTCTGTATTTAATTTTCCTTGAGCATAAGCCACTTTCCCGCCAACAATGGTATATTGCGGCCATCCGGTTAACTCCCAGTCTTCAAAGGGATTCCAACCACATTTACTTAAGACTTCTTCCCGTAAAACTGGATGATAATTGTCTAAATCTACTAAAATTAAATCGGCATCATAACCTACTTCTATTTTGCCTTTATTGGGAATTTTATAAGCTTTGGCGACGGCGGTAGACATCCAATTAGAAACTTGTTGAACGGTGCATTTTCCAGCCATTGCTTGCGTTAACATTAAGGGTAATGATGTCTCAACTCCTGGCATTCCTGATGGCGTATTCGGATAGCCTTTCGCTTTTTCTTCTAATGTATGGGGGGCGTGATCTGTGGCAATAAAATCGATTACCCCATCTAATAACGCTTTCCATAATATTTCATTATCTTGAGGCGATCGCAATGGCGGATTCATTTGGGCTAAAGTTCCAATTGTTTCATAAGCACTAATATTTAATAATAAATGCTGTGGCGTAACTTCTGCCGTTACCCATTCCGGCTTATCTTGACGTAATAATTCCGCTTCATCTCCCGTTGATAAATGCAGAATATGTAATCGTCGTTGATATTTTTTAGAGAGTTTTAAAGCCAGTTGAGTTGCTTCTAACGCCGCTTGATTATCTTGAATGGTAGAATGAATGGCTGGATCAGTTATTCCTGCAAATTCTTGACGACGTTGATTAATTCGAGCTTGATTTTCTGCATGAACCGCAATTAAGCGATCGCCTTTGGCAAAAATTTGGTCTAATATTTCTTCTTGAGAAACTAATAAATCTCCGTGCATCGACCCCATAAAAATTTTAATGCCACAAGCCGGATTTGCATCTAATAAATCGGGTAAAATTTCTGCCGTTGCCCCAATAAAAAAGCCATAATTCACCAGACATTTCTCAGAAGCGCGTCTTAATTTATCATCTAAATTCGCTTGAGTTGTGGTTAACGGTCGAGTATTGGGCATTTCTAAAAATGAAGTCACGCCCCCTTTTGCACAAGCACAACTTGCCGTAAATAAATCTTCTTTATATTCTAAACCGGGTTCTCGGAAATGCACCTGCGGATCAATAACCCCCGGTAATAAAGTTAACCCTTCTGCATCAAGAATTTCCCAATCATCAACCCCGAAAGTGTGATGATCAATTTCTGGAGCAATCTCAACAATTTTGCCATCCAGAATGACCACATCTCCGAGGAGAAAATCACCATTCGGTAATAAAATCCGAGCGTGATTAATCAATACACCATAAGAATTAGACATAATATTCTTGATCCAATCGGGTATAAACCTATTTAACCGTAAATTTGCTGCCTTAGCACAGGAACTTTGACCTGGCAATTGCCGACAAATTTGATATGATCAATGTAGTTTCCTGTCCAGTCATGACTTGCCTATGAGTAGCCGGCCCAATCAAGAACCAGAAACCGTTAAATCGTCCCCTCAACAGCAAGAGAACCCTTGGGTAGAAATCCTCAAAACCATTAGTTTGAGTATCTTTTTAGCATTAGGCATTCGCACCTTTGTTGCGGAAGCTCGTTATATTCCCTCTGGATCGATGTTACCGACTTTGGAAATCAATGATCGATTGATTATTGATAAAGTCGGATATAAGTTGGGAGATCCCCATCGAGGTGATGTCGTGGTATTTAACCCAACAGAAGAGCTCAAAAAACAATATAAAGATGCGTTTATTAAAAGAATTATTGGTTTACCGGGTGAAACTGTAGAAGTCAAAAATGGCTTAGTGTTCATCAATGGTGAACCTCTCCCTGAAAAATATATTGCGGAAAAACCCCAGTATAATTGGGGGCCAGGAACAGTTCCCGAAGGCAGTTATTTAGTGTTAGGCGATAATCGCAATAATAGTTACGATAGCCATTATTGGGGTTTTGTCCCCCGTGAAAATATTATTGGTCGCGCAACGGTTCGGTTTTGGCCTCCTAACCGAGTCGGTGGACTGGGTGATCCTGAGTATCCACCCGATGAACAAAAGTAAAAAAACACAAATATTTCTAGGCTAAATGATGAATATGAGTATTAATTTCAGCCGATAATGTCTGTTTTTATTCTAAGTTTAGATCTTCCTAAAATTCTTTAAAAATCAGAATTAGGGAGATCTAAACAATTTAAAATTCAGGAATTTATAAGATTAAAATAGATGATGAAGTTGCCTTGATTTTATGGTTCAGGGCGACCAACTTTGTACAACTCGACCTGTGATTTTTTGTCCCGACCAAGGTGTATTAATAGAGCGAGATTTTAGAGTATTTGCATTGACTATCCAGGGTTGTTGAGGGTCAAATAATATCATTTCTGCGGGTTGATTCGGTTGAATAGAATGGGGTGTTTGTTGTAAACAAAGGGCAGGTTGACAGCTTAAGACTCGCCATAAATCTAAGGCTGACCAGCGCCCGGATTCTACAAAGGTTTTCCATAATAAGGGTAACGCTAATTCTAAGCCAATAGATCCGGGGGGAGCGTCGGAAAAGGCTACAGTTTTTTCTTCATAGGAATAAGGTGTGTGATCAATGGCGATCGCATCAATAACTCCCGTTTCTATTCCTTGAATTAAAGCTTGATGATCCGAGGGATTTCCTAATGGCGGATCTAATCTTAAATTAGGGTCATAGGGGAGAGGAATGGAATTCATTAAAGTTCGATTTTCTAAGGGTTCTATATCTTCTAACGGTTGATTCCAAACTCGATTAATGGCTGTTGTATTTAATAATAAGTGCATCCAGGTGGTACTGGCTGTAATCGGTAAATTCCGGGCTTTAGCTTGAGCAATTAATTCTACACTTCGCGCTGTAGAAACCCGCATAATATGAACAGGGGTTCTTGTGACTTCAACTAATTCTAATAGAGTGGCTAAGGCTGCGGTTTCAGCATAGTCAGGAATTCCGGGTAAACCGGATAAAATAGAATCATGACCTTCTCGCATGACTCCATTAACCACTAAGGTGCGATCGCAAGGATATAAAGCTAAGGGTTTATTTAAGGGTTTTAAATATTCTAATATTCTTCGTAATAATGCTAAATTTTGCAACGGTTGACCATCAGCAAAACCCACAACCCCTGCATTAGATAATTCGCTTAATTCCGTCATTTGTTGACTCGCAACTTCTTGGGTTAATGCGCCCCAAAAATATAAATTTGGAACCGAAAATCCAGAATTTATGCAGACGTTCCGAGAGCGTTCTTTTAATAAGGTTACTGTGGCTGGATGATCAATAGCAGGAATAGTATTCGGTAAAATTGCTAACCGAGTAAATCCTCCGGCTGCGGCGGCATTTAATAAGGAATTTAAACTTTCCCGTTCCTCAAATCCTGGTTCTCCACTATGACTATATAAATCAACTAATCCTGGCCCTAAAATTAACCCTTCACTATTAATAATTTGGGTATTTTCTGGGTAATCATTAATATAAGATTCAATGGTCTTAATATAACCATCTATCACTAAAACATCAGCGATTTGATCTCGTTTAGAAACCGGATCAATCACACGAACTTGCTTTAACAGTTGACCAACCATATTAATAATAAAACAGGCTGAAATAAGTATAAAGTGCGGGGTGTACGGAGAATAGCCAACAGTCAGTTGTAATCGCAAAGTGTGGGCGGGAGAACCCCGCCCCTACGGGTTACTATAACGCTCCAGCCGCCGTTTTATCGAGAATGCTACCCGATAAATGACTGGTAATATTAGACGCTTGTAACACAGGTAAACCCTCAATTCCATGAGGATAATCAATCACGGTGACAGCACCATTTCCTTGTTTAAAGTTCCAGAAATGATCCGGGGGTAAATTAAATAACTGACACAAAAGGGCTTTATTAATTGCATCATGGGCAACCACTAAAATTGTCACCGACTGATGATTATAGGTTGCAACAATTTGCTTCCAAGCCATTAAAGACCGTTGCCAAACTTGTTGTAAATTTTCCCCTTCAGGCATTTGAACCGTTTGCGGTGCAGTTTTCCATTCCTGTAATAATCCGGGGTACAGTTGTTCGATTTCCGTCTCAAATTTGCCTTCCCATAAACCGTGACTAATTTCGCAAAATTCCGGTTCAAATTGTAATTCTATCCCTGGATGTTCTTGCAAAATAATCTCGGCGGTTTCCTTCGGACGTGCCATCGGACTTGTTACGGCAACATCAATTTTAATGTCTTTTAAAAATTCTGTAGCTTTGCGGGCTTGTTCTCGACCATTATCATTTAACGGCACATCAATTTGCCCTTGAAATTGCCCCATGCGGTTCCATTCCGTTTCCCCATGACGCACTAATAATAATCGTGGCCCTTGATGTCCGGGGCGCAGCGAAGGCAATTTATGACCGACATGAGTCGTCAGGTTCATCGACTCTAATTGTACATCCGCAGGTTTCGGTAATTCTCCTGGGATAATATTAGTAAAATTCAAAATACTAATGCCACAATTAGACTGTTGTAACGCTTGATAAAATTGAGGTTCAATTCCCAAAGCCGTCGCAACTAAACAGCGATTAATTCCATTATGAGCGACAACTAAAACCGTTTGGTTTTGATGACAACTTAAAATTTCTCGCCAAAATTGTTTAGCTTGTTCAAATAATGCTAAGACCGGAAAATGTTGTTTTTCTCCTTCCGGTGTCGGAACCCGCATCATAAACTCATGGGGACGCTCTTGCCAAGCTTGATACTCATCAGAGAACTGTTCCACAACCGCTTGACGTTCCATCCCCGCCCACAACGGTAAATCAATTTCCATCAACAAATCATGGGGTTGAAGTTGAGGTGGGTTAGACAAGCGCGTTACGATGATCTCAGCCGTTTGTTTTGCCCGTTGTAAGGGACTACAATACAGCGCATCAAACTTTAAACCAGTCAAGGCATCACCCACTTGTTGCGCCGCCACGGAACCTTTTTCTGTTAAAACCGAGTCGTCCAAGCGACCTTGAATTCGACGTTGGGCGTTATAGGTACTTTGACCATGGCGGACAAGAATTACACGGGTCGTCATTTTTAAAATTGAGGAGTTGGAATTTTAGACTCTTACTTGGGCCAAATTTAAGCCAGAAGTATTCTACCTTGTTTCGGACAGTATCGGTTAAAATGTTGGGTTTCTAGCTCAAACTTGGTAATGTTTTACGCTCACGCTTTCAACTCATGACACTGAAACGCTGGATTTTAGCAATCTTAACATTAATGGCGGTTAGCTTTTTGGGTTTATCGTTACTCAGTAGTTGGACTCAACCGCAAATTCAAAGCCGTTTGGAATTATACCAAACCAATTTACTGCTTCATGCGTCCCAATGGCAAGGCCAGGAAGAACAACAAGAAAGTTTAATCACATTCAAAGATAATTTAATCGGTCAAACTCCGGTTAAGGAAGCTTATAAACAATATCAAGAGGTGCAAGAATCCGTTGAAAAAACATTAGTTAAAGTTGAAGATCGTTCCACTGTCATTGCACCGGATTCTTTAAACGAGCTACAACAACTAAATCAAGATTTAAAACTGCAAATTGGAATTTTACAAACTCAGTTAGGTCAACCCGATAAAGCGTTAAAAACCTGGCAAAGTTTGATTGAACCTCAATCCGTTGCATATGCCGTTTCTTCTTCTCAACAAATAACGGCAAAAGTGTTAACAGGTTTATGGCAAAAACCCGCGCGATTATTACCAGATGCTGAACCTATTTTACAACAAAAATTAGACGGTTGGTTTCGTTATCAAGCCTTAGTTAAACTTTATACATTACAACAACGTCCAGAGGCTTTATTGGATTTAGAAACCAAAGAACAAAAGCAAGCTGAAACAGCTATTTTTAAGTTAATCATTGTTAGTGCTATTCCCGGTTTAGGCTTGGTAAGCGGACTGATATTAGCTATCATTTTAGGAATTCAAGCCTTGCTGAAAGGCAAGAATTCTATCTTGGCAACTAATCTGGATGTTCATTGGTTAATTCCTTGGAGTTGGGAAATTATATTACAAGTATTTGTGGTGGGTTTTTCGTTATTAGGTCAACTCGTCATTCCCCTAACTTTAAAAGAGGTTTTTCAAGGATTAAATCTTCAGCCCAATACCTTTGATGTTAGGGAACAAGCGTTTTATATTCTCATTACATATCTATTATTAATGGTAGGAGGTTTTTCAATTCTGTATTTTTCGATTAAACCTTATTTCCCTTTGCCGGAAGGATGGTTTACCGTTAAACTCAAAGACAATTGGTTTTTTTGGGGTTTGGGAGGGTATTTAGTCGCCTTACCGTTAGTGATTTTAGTGTCTTTAATTAATCAAAAGCTTTGGGATGGTCAAGGAGGTAGTAATCCTTTATTACCGATTGCATTAGAAAGTCAGGATAGTGTCGCGTTAGCCATCTTTTTTACCACAGCATCAATCGCAGCACCAATTTTTGAAGAAATTATGTTTCGAGGGTTTTTATTACCCTCCTTAACTCGTTATTTACCTTTAGGAAGTTCCATTATTTTAAGTGGTTTTTTATTTGCAGCAGCCCACTTAAATATTTCGGAAGTTTTACCATTAATGACGTTGGGAATTGTTCTGGGGTTTGTGTATACGCGATCGCGTAATTTATTAGCTTCCATGTTTATGCACGGTTTATGGAATAGTGGCACTTTGTTGAGTTTGTATATTCTCGGAAGTGGCGGAAGTTAACCTTCAGAAACCGGGTTTTTGAGTTCAGTTAATATTAAGCATCAAAATCTGGATAAAAACCCGGTTTCTCGACTCCGCAATTCCCTGTTTCCTACTCTATATTAAGAAATGTTAAGCAATTGAGGATCAATACGAGTGAACGCAGGACAACGGGTGATTGTGATTGGGGCGGGAATTGGGGGATTAACGGCCGGAGCATTATTAGCTTATCGGGGATATTCCGTTTTAATCTTAGACCAAGCCATTGTACCGGGTGGGTGTGCTTCCACCTTTGAACGTCGGGGGTTTACCTTTGACGTCGGGGCGACTCAGGTAGCAGGTCTCGAACCCGGCGGCATTCATCACCGGATTTTCACGGAGTTAGGAATAGAATTGCCCGTCGCAACCCCCTGTGATCCCGCTTGTGCGGTGTTTTTACCCGGAGAAACCGAACCCATCCAGGTCTGGAGAGATCCGCAAAAATGGCAACAAGAACGACAACGACAATTTCCGGGGAGTGAACCGTTGTGGCAGTTAATGGCGACGTTATTTCAAGCCAGTTGGCGGTTTCAAGCGCGAGATCCCGTGCTTCCGCCTCGGAATTTATGGGATTTGTGGCAATTAATTCAAGCAGTGCGCCCCGATACCTTAATTACCTTACCGTTTGCCTTAATGACCGTAGCTGATGCCCTACGGTTGTACAATTTACAGGACAATCTACGCCTCAAAACCTTTTTAGATTTACAACTGAAATTATATTCTCAAGTCGATACGGAAGAAACGGCTTTATTGTATGCAGCAACGGCGTTAGGCGTGTCTCAGGAACCTCAAGGATTATCCCATCTGCAAGGCAGTATGCAGGTGTTAAGCGATCGCTTAGTTCAAGCCTTAGAACGGGATGGAGGTAAACTATTAATGCGGCATACCGTTGAAGGAATTGAAACAGAAAACGGTCAAGCCGTAGCCGTTAGAATTAGAAATCAAAAAACCGGAGAAATTTGGCGAGAAAGGGCAGATCAAATTGTTGCCAATGTCACGGTACAAAATTTAATTCAATTGTTAGATGAAAAGCCCAAAAATCCACGCCAAACTTTATCAATTTCATTTCCTTTATATCAACGAAGAATTGAAAAATTACCTCCGGCATCTGGCGCATTTGTAATTTATTTAGGCGTGCAACAACAAGCCATTCCCACCAATTGTCCACCCCATTTACAATTCCTCTATGATTATCAAGGAGTGATTGGCGAAAATAATTCTTTATTTGTATCTGTTAGTCACCCCGGAGACGGACGAGCACCGGAAGGACAAGCCACAATTATTGCTTCTAGTTTTACCGATACTCAACAATGGTGGCAGTGTTCAGATTATCAACAATTAAAACAACATTACACAGACACCGCCATTAACCGTTTAAAGTCTTATTTTGACTTAACCCCAGAAACAATTATTTATCAAGAAGCCGCCACCCCTCGCACTTTTGAACGTTATACGGCTCGTGCTCAAGGAGTTGTTGGGGGAGTGGGTCAACGGATTTCCACCTTTGGGCCGTTTGGATTGGCAAATCGTACCCCAATTCAACATTTGTGGTTAGTGGGAGATTCTACCCATCCGGGTGAGGGAACCGCAGGGGTATCTTATTCAGCGTTAACCGTTGTTCGACAAATTCAGGCTTTGAAAACTAGAATTTGATATTTCTGCCTTGAATAACGCACAATGACTTTAAGGTGACACTGATCAGATTGTGTCAAAATCGAAGTCATGCTAATCTACACAACCCAGACCTTCGACGCACAAGCAAAACAGCAAGGTATCCAGAGTCAAGTGGCAGAATTACTGGTCACCCTCAAGACTCAAGGAACAGTGGCGGTACAGGCGCTATTTGAGTGGAATTATCCCTACTTAAAGCGACCTGTCCGAAATTTGCGGTTGCTGGGCAAAATTCTCTGGATTAAAAATGACCCCGTTTTATGTTTATTGGTCGTTTTTCCCAGAGGTGGGAAAGAATATGAGGCATTTTTAAGAAATCCCGATGAGTATGGTAGGGATTATCTTGACACTTTAGTTGATCCTCAAGAATTAGAAAATACAATTAATGCTCAACGGGAAGAACAAAAATCCTTTCCCCGGCGCCCTAGTTTACCGGAAGATTTACGGCAAATTTGGTTAAAAGGGCCAGATTGGATTAAAAATACAACCGATGCGGTGATTTGTGAAAGTGAAATTTGGCTGACACAGTTTAAACAGCAAAATATTCAACTACAATGGCGAACTTATTATGATATTGTAGATAGTTTAGTGGAAGGAAAAGAAGGAATTACAATTAGAAAAACAGAATTTGATAATATTGAAATAGCGGGAAAACTCGATCAAAATCGTTATATTCTTTATAGTTGGATTCTAACTTCAGATATTCCGAACCGCAGCGTGTTATTCCTACTCTCTATCTTTGAACATGATCCGAGTTTTAATGACATTCTTGAAGTCGGTCAAATGACTCGTTTATTTTATTTAGCTGACATCAATAATCTTAATCCTAGTAATATTTTAGCCCAGGAATTAACCTTAGAAGATTTAGCCAGATATACCCGACGCTCTTATCCTGATTATTTATTAGGAGATCCCGAAATTTGGTTAGAAATTGAACAGGAATTCGGAATTAATTGGGCGTTATCAATGGAAGAAGAAAAAATTCTTCATGAATTATCAACTCCCGAATTAGGCAGTGGTTCTCTTCCTGTGTTTATTAATGGACGGGCGGGAAGCGGCAAATCAACGATGTTATTTTATTTATTTGCCGATTATTGTTATCGATATCAAAAATATTATTTACAACATCGTCAACGATTAACCCAGGTTCCCCATCCTTTATTTTTAACTTATAATGAGCAGTTATTGCGAAAAGCGAAAGAAGGGGTAGCCAAACTTCTAAAAAGTCACCATAAATTTTTATTAGAAACCAATGGAAAAGGCAATAAACCCTCTATTGAGATTTGTTTTAAATCCTTTCAGCAATTTTTGTTGAGTTTATTACCTCCTGAAGAAAGTGATAAATTTGACCCGGATAAATATATTTGTTTTCATGAATTTAGACAACGTTGTGGTCGCCGTTATAGTCGTTATTCTCCTGAACTTTGTTGGCATATTATTAGAACCTTTATTAAAGGCTATACCCTAACGGGACAACATGACGGATATATGACCCCCGATGATTATCAAGAAGTTCCTCGACGAGAACGTAGTTTATCCGTTGAAATTTTCCAAACAATTTATAAACAAGTTTGGCCTTGGTATCATCAATTAACCACGAGAGAAGGATATTGGGATGATCAAGATTTAATTCGCAAAGTTTTAGAAGTTCGGCGGGATGAGTTACCCGTTTATACAGCTATTTTTTGTGATGAAGCGCAGGATTTTACCAGTTTAGAACTGCGATTAATTATGCAGTTATCTATCTTTTCCCATTGTGATTTATATCCCCCAGTTTGGTGTTTACCCTTTGCTTTTGCGGGTGATCCGTTCCAAACCTTAAACCCCACAGGATTTCGCTGGGAAAGTGTGAAAGCGACGTTTTTTGATCAAGTCATTGCCGCCCTTGACCCGACGCGACAACTGAATTTAACCATGACTTTTTATGAACTTGAATCTAATTATAGATCGAGTTCATCGATTGTTCAAGTGACTAATTTAATTCATTTATGGCGACATATTTTATTTAAAATTCAAGAGTTAAAACCCCAAGAATCTTGGCAATCTTATCTGGATTCTCCCATTCCTCAAAAGTTTATTTTTGGACAAAATAACTTTTCGGCTGAAGCGTTACAACAACATATCGAAAAGTCTCCGATTTTTATTGTACCCTGTGAAGCCGGAGGAGAATTAGATTATATTCGACGCGATGAATTTTTATCGCCTTTATTTCCCGATGCGACGGAAGAAAATCCGCCTAAAAATATTTTAAGTGCCATTCAAGCGAAAGGGTTAGAATTTCCCTTAGTCATTTTATATAAATTTGGGGATCAATTTGCTCATGAGTTTAATCAACGTTTGTTAATTGATTATGTTCAAAAAACAGAAAATCATCCCTTAGAATTAGAATACTTTTTTAATAAATTATATGTAGCCGCTAGTCGAGGAATGTCCGATTTAGTGGTAATTGATACGGAAATTGGCGATCGCTGTTTATGGCAATATGCAACCGTTGAAATCATCGAGGAAAAATCCCGACTTTATCAAGATGAATATTGGTTAAATCAAGTCAATCATCGCGAGAATTGGGAAAGTTATATTGGAGGGGTGCGTTGGGGAGATAATTTAGGAGGATTACAACGGGATAATCGAGCTTCCCAAGCGCAAGAATTTGAAGATAATGGTCGCAATCAAAAAGATGCTACCTCCATGCGTCGGGCGAAACAATTTTATCGAGAATTAGGCTATTTAGAAAAAGCCGATCTTTGTGAAGCTTTTGCCTTAAAATTTGATAAACGGTTTCGAGAAGCCGGGCGTTTATTCCTCAAAAGAAGTCAAGAATTGGAAGCTTGGGATTGTTTTTGGGATGGAATGTGTTGGCAAGCTTTAGCAGAATGGTATCGCCAATTTCCTCAGAAAAAACCCGTAGAACAACCCCTGGTCGAATTTATGGCACAGACTTCAAAAAGTCTACCAGATATTCGACAGTTTACCCAATTTTTAGAAGAAGCTTTAAGCAGCCAAATTGTTCATGCAAACCGTTTAGTTAAAGCGTGGAAAACTGCGGTTCAAGATTATACCCGTCAAATTCGGATCTTAATGCGGGAAAAAATCCTAGACCCAGAAGAATGGCAACGATTTGGAGAAGTTTTAGAAGGATTAGATGAAGCTAAATATAATAGCAGTTTAGAACTCGCAGGAGATTGTTATTATCGAGCTAAAAATTTACGTCGGGCGGTGCGGTGTTGGCAAGAAAGTGGCACCACTCAAAAACGAGAATATAATCTTGCCCAAGCTGAATTATTAGGCTTTCCTGAAGGATTGTCTTATTTAGAAAAAGCTGGAGATTTTGAACGAATTATTGTAGAATGGGAAAAGTCAGGCAAGTCGGGTAGTCAACAATGGATTAAACATTTAGATTGTCTAGGACGAGCTTTAGAACGACAAAATCGTCTGCGAGATTGGATTCATTATTTAATTAAAATTAAACGGTGGGTTGATGCGATCGCAGCGATTGAGAAATTAAGTAAACTAGAAGCTATTTTATTTAGATTTGAACTCATTCGTCAAATTGCTCGTTCTAGTTTAACGCCAGAACAAGCCCGTGAATTTCGCAGTCGCTATTTAACCTTAATTGAAAAAGCATTATCAACCGAAAATTGGCAACAAAAATTAACCGTTGTTGAAGTGGGGATCACCTTAGAAAAAATCGGGGAATTAGTTCCTACCCTGAAATTTTATGAACGATTTATTAATAGTAATGAAACGATTTTACAACAGTTTTCCCAAGAACGATGGTTAGCTACAAAACTTAAACAAAAAGATTATGCTTCTGTGGCTGAACCCATCCGGGCTCAAGAAATTCATCAAGATATTATTCGTAAAGCTAAGGATTGGAAAATTAACCTAGAAACCCTTAATTCTGACATTCCGCGCTTAGATTTATTTGATCGTCCTGAATTGCTACAAGTGATTCCTTCTAACTCCTCTAACCCTTCTGAAAGTGTATTAGATAACGAAATTCAAGGTTTACCTCCGGGTACTAAAATTCGCCTTTTAGGGCCAGAAGCTGATGGATTTAGTTTCCAAATTGGTCATATTCAAGTGAAACGAGCGAAACGCAATAATAGTTTATGGGTACTATTGACGGATGTTTATAGTTCCAAAGCGTTACAAATTGATGTCGATGGGAAACAAGGGAAAGTTAGAATTGGAGAGTTAATGTTAGAAGTCGCCGATGGTCATCAATTATCTTTTAATAGTACCACGGGGGACTATCGAGGCGTTGTTTTCTATCGAGATGAAAAACCCAGGGTTGAGTTGCATATTCGCGGAATTTCTAGTATTATTTCTTTGTAGGCAATAAATAATACTAGAAATTTTCTGTAGCAATCAACAATTTTTGATGTCCAACTAACAAAAGCAACTCAAAGAGCAATCACCCTATGTCAACCAACTTTTTTGTTCAACCGATTCCTGAAATCAACGTTCAAGAATTAGAAGAATTGCTGCAAACTGTTCCTGAAACTCAACTTCAGTTAATTGATGTTCGTGAACCCGACGAAGTGATTATGGCCAAAATAGAAAGGTTTATGAACTATCCTTTGAGTGAATATAGTCAATGGTCTGAGAAAATTTTAGTTGAGCTTGATCCAACACAACCAACCCTGGTTCTGTGTCATCATGGCGTGAGATCGGCTCAAATGTGTCAATGGCTAATTCGGCATGGTTTCACCGATGTTAAAAATATTAATGGGGGTATTGATGCTTACTCGATATACGTTAACCCTAAAGTTCCGCGATATTAAGATCAAAAATAGGGGATAAAAGTCTTCTAGTATGAAATGGCTTCGTTAAGATAGGAATTACCGGAAAATAGGAGCCGATCAATTATGGTAATAACATCCGTTGGGTCTAATTTTTCAGATGCGATTGATCAAGGATATTATTTAGATCGGGACTGCACTACCCTATCTCGTCATGTTCTTCAACAATTGCATAGTTTTTCCCCCGATGCTCAAGATATTAGCGCCTTGATGAATCGGATTGGATTAGCAGGAAAATTGATTTCCCGTCGCTTATCCCAGGCGGGTTTAGTGGATGATGCGTTAGGATTTACAGGGGTCGTAAACGTTCAAGGAGAGTCCGTTCAAAAGATGGATGTTTATGCGAACTCCGTCTTTATTTCGGTGTTCAAACAAAGCGGTTTAGTCTGTCGTTTGGCATCAGAAGAGATGGAAAACCCCTTTTATATTCCCGAAAATTGTCCCATCGGGCGCTATACCTTGCTTTATGATCCTTTAGATGGTTCATCAAATTTAGATACGAACTTAAATGTCGGGTCAATTTTTGCCATTCGTCAACAAGAAGGCAATGATGAAGATGGATCAGCAATGGATTTGTTACAAAGTGGACGCAAACAAATTGCCGCTGGATATATTCTTTATGGCCCTAGTACGATGTTAGTTTATTCACTGGGTACGGGGGTTCATGCGTTCATTCTTGATCCGAGTTTAGGAGAATTTATTCTCGCAAAAGAAAACATTTCAATTCCCCAGCACGGGCCGATTTATAGTGTCAATGAAGGGAATTTTTGGCAGTGGGATGAATCCATTCGGGATTATATTCGTTATGTGCATCGTCATGAAGGATATACAGCCCGTTATAGTGGGGCTTTAGTGGGAGATGTTCACCGAATTTTATATCAAGGCGGTGTGTTTTTATATCCAGGAACAGTTAAAAAACCAGAGGGAAAATTACGGTTATTATATGAATCTGCACCGATGGCATTTTTAATCGAACAAGCCGGAGGACGAGCTTCAACAGGAACGCAAGAAATTTTAGATGTTGTTCCTGAAAAAATACATCAACGCACTCCGTTAATTATCGGAAGTCAAGAGAATGTGACATTAGTCGAATCTTTCATTCAAGATCGCAAACGTAGGGAACAAGAAGGCGGTCTGGATTGACATCCTCCCTGGCGTGAACGCACGGGGATTCCATCTATTTCAACAGATCAAATATTGACAATTGTTGAAATGCTGGATGGGTTGACGCTTCAGTGAGACGATGCTCTCTTTGCAGAAAGTCTGACCTTCTCTCCACGTCCGTTTAAAGTCTCCGAATGCCCTCCGGCGACACTTCGACACTTCGACCCTTCGACAAGCTCAGGGCATCGCAAGCTCAGGGCATCGCCAAGCTCGGAGCTTGCTAAAATATTTACTGCGGCGTTAATATCTCTGTCGTGAGATTCACCGCAATTCAAACAAATCCACTCTCTAACATTTAATTCTTTTTTGCCACCGTGAAAACCGCAGCAAGAACAAATTTGAGAGGTTGGAATCCATCTATTGATGACTCGAAAATCTCGCCCGTACATAACGGATTTAGCTTCTAGCATCGTTCTAAAATACTGCCAACCTAAATCTGAAATAGCACGGGCTAATTTTCGGTTTTTAATCATCCCTGAAACATTTAAGTCTTCCAAGACTATTGTTTGGTTTTCACGAATAATCTTAGTTGACAATTTATGAAGAAAATCGTTTCTGGTATCAGAAATTTTAGCGTGAAGTTTGGCTAGTTTCTTTCTAGCAGATTCCCTTCTCTTGCTACCTTTCTGTTTTCTTGACAAATTCCGTTGTAATCTCCTTAAACGCTTTAATTGTTTGTTTAAAGGTTTAGGAGATTTAATTTTTTCACTGTTGCTGAATGTAGCAAAATCGGTGATTCCTAAATCAATTCCTACGGAATTTGGGTTTTCAGGTAAGGGTTGAGGATTAAACTCAACGACGAAGCTGACAAAATACCGATCAGCACTGTCTTTGATTAAGGTAACTGAAGAAGGTGTTGCGGGTAATTCTCTACTCCAGACTGCTTTAATATTACCAATTTTTGCGATGTAAATGTAATCTGAATTGGGATAGAGTTTAAAACCGTTATCCATAAATCTAGCTGATTGCTTGGATTTACGTTTCTTGAATTTAGGCGGTTTAACTTTCTTACCTTTTCTTTGTCCTTTGCAGGATTTGAAAAAGTTAGAGTAAGCTTGCTCTAAATCTCTTAAAGACTGTTGCAAGGGAATAGAAGAAACTTCTGTTAACCATTGCTTTTCAGTTGTCTTTTTGAGGTCTGTTAGCCTTTTAGAAAGTTCCTTGCTGTTAGGTTTTTTGTTACCCGCACGGTATTGTTCTTGGCAGTAGGCTAAGGCATCGTTAAAAACTACACGACAACAACCAAACAATTGAGACATTAGCCTCTTTTGTTGGCTTGTTGGTTGCCCTAAACCAGATATGTCACCATTCTGGCTCGGCTTCAAAACGGTGCGTGAGATTTTCACCTCACACCGCTTCTCTCTCCAATGGCTCTTTGTCATAAGTACCAGTCTTATCTATTGCAGTTTTTGTATCGTGGCAATGTCGATGGAGTAACTGCTTGTTTTCTCTGTTGTTTTTACCCCCTTTATATTTAGGGATGATGTGGTCGGTTTCGATTAATTCTCCATCTTGGAATGTTAGTCCACAGTATGCACAGCGTCCTTTTTGTTTCTTTAGTAGATACGCTTTTTCGGCTGGCATTTCGGGGTGTTTACCCATTCGACTACTCCAGTATGTTAAATCCCCGTCATAAGGGCTTTTATTACCCTTTACCTTGACAAATCTAATGATTTTTGTGTCTCGGTGTTTTGCCAATTTAAAAGGGTTTTCCCTTTCTCTTGTGCTGAATATCCAATTATCATCCCCCTTGGTATGCCAATATTTGTTTATTATCCAAGTTCCGTTTTTCATTGGATGTCGTCTGTATGCCCATCTTTTGAGTTTTTCAAAGAAGTATTTGTCACAATTGGCGAATGTTTCTGAGCTTACTACTGATGAGTAGTAATTACTCCATCCTCTTATGATTGGATTTAGTCTTTTGATTAAGACAGACTGTGGGGCTGTCTTATGACTATCTACTACTTCTCCTAGTTTTCTTAGATGCGCTTTGACTTGATCGGCACTTGGCTTGATTAGGGTTTTAATACCTAATCTTGTCCCTTGTATACTTTTAGCCCCTTGATGTTTTCCGACTTTATATTGTCTTATGTTGAATCCTAAGAAATCGAATCCTACATTTCCATCATGGGTGTTTAATGTATGGGATATTTTTGTTTTACAGGGTTTTAGTTCTAATCCCATTTCCCCTAACCATTTTTCAATTATTCTTTGGCAATCCTGAACTATTTCTAGGTTTTCATGGATGAGGACGAAATCATCTGCATATCTGATTAGTGAGATACTTTGTTTTTTATCTCGTTTACTCATGGATACGCCGTTGGGGTATCTCCATTTCTGTTCAGATGCGTAATGCAGAATGTGTTCTTCCATACCGTGTAGGGCTATGTTTGCTAATAATGGGGAGATTACGCCTCCCTGTGGCGTTCCTTCATCAGTAGGGAATAGGTCTTTTCCATCCATAACTCCGCACTTTAGCCATGCTTTGATTTGTCGTCTTAGCATTGGGTATGTTTGAAGTTTTGCCAGTAATTTTTGGTGGTTTATTTTGTCGAAGCATTTACTTATGTCAGCATCTAGTACATATTTAGGCTTTTTATTGATGCTTGAGTATATTGCTTCAATTGCGTCATGGGCTGAACGTGCTGGTCTGAATCCGTAACTGTTAGGTTCAAAGATAGCTTCCCATTCGGGTTCTAAGGCTAGTTTTACTAGGGCTTGTAATGCTCGTTCATACATATTAGGTATCCCTAATGGTCGCTTCTCTTCGGTGTTAGGTTTTGGAATCCATACTCTACGAGTTGGTTGGGATTTATTGCCAAGTTTTAACTTGTTTACAAGGGCCATTCTTTGTTTTGGTGTTAAATTTTTAACACCATCTATCCCTGCGGTTTTCTTGCCTAAATTATCTTGACTTACCCTTCTGATTGCTAACAGTTTGGCGTTCCAACTTTTTAGGAGTAGCCTTTGTAATTTGTGGACTAATTTAACATTACCCTGTTGACTGGCTTTGAATATTCTTTTTTGCAACTTAAAGATACATCTTTCGACTTTTCGCCAATTGATGCTCTTCCATTCATACATCGATTTCTCAATCGTGTTCATAACTTGTTCATTGCTACTAAAAACTATTCATTCCATTGGACAGTGTGTACGTCAGCATATCCTTATTTATTACAAATAGGCTTTGGCTTCTTACACAATCCTTCCCTCTATGAATCTTGCGCTGGTTGCTGCTTAGGTTACGACCTTACTCTAAGAGATTCATAGGGGTTACTTCGTTCCCAATAACCGTATTCCTGACTTTAGTGTCTTCCTCTGTACCGAAGCTATGTAAATGGTTCTGGTTAAACTCTACCTTTTTCCAGTACGTTAGCTTGTTAACATTTTGTTGACAGCCAATAATCTGTGTAGGCTGTGTTACCGTTACGATACTTCAATCGGAAGTTCTTATTCATACACATAATCAGATGCTAGACAGGATTTGATGTCAGATTCATCATTACTGCCGTTTAACCCCGCTTTTCCCATTTTGATGACCATTCTCCATAGGAAGGGGTTATGCTGTCACTCCACCATCAAGAGGGATGGTTTTTCACCATCACGGTTATTGAGTTGTCAAGGTTCACAACCTTGCCCTACCCACATCTATTTGACTTTTGGTAGGAACGAGTCGCACGGTAGATTCTGTAACGATACCTTAATTTCATTATCTGCGCTTAAAATCTTCTTCTTTAGTATATACTACAATTGAATAAAAAGCCTTAGTGGAACTTAGGGGTTTTAAACCCAAAATTGTCGATAAACAATGTTGTTTTAAGATTCTGAACTAAGGTAAACATTGCCAAGCTTGAGTGACAACTTCACTTAACCAGAGGCGCTGTTCCCAGTTCAACAAACTATCATCAGCTAGAACTTCGGCTTTGAGTTCCTCTAAGGACTGTTGACGGGAACGAGCAATTTTAATCACACCTGCGATGGCGGTTGCGACTAACTCATCACTAACAGGCTGTTGTCGCAGGGCTATCATTTCTTGAGGGTTGGTCGGAATTGGATAGTTCATGATTGTGAGGGGAAGTGTTCAACAAAGGATACAGAGCAAAGTTGAGGTCAGAAATCAGAAATCGGATCTACAGATTTGGCAGTGATCATTAAAATTAAAAATAACAAATTTCTGGAAATTATAAACTTTACGACAGAATTCTTAGCATTAATCTCCGATTCTGGGTTTGTTGAACCGAAAAGGGATCAGGGACGTTAAACTGATTCATGATTGAATTTAATCTAAAATGTATGCAATCTCCTACCCATTCTGGTTTTGATCAGCAAGATTCTCTCATCCAGGAACTGTATTCTCCTTCACAGACTCTATCTTTTTCTTCCCCTCACGATTGTTTGAGCAGGAGCAGAAAAAAATTGATCGTCTTGGGGGGAGTGTTGTTGAGCATTATAACGAGTTTAACCGGATGTGTGTCTTCTTCTCCTCGAATTGTCTTATGTTCTAAAAATTTTACTGAACAATTAATTTTAGGGGAACTTTTAGCCCAAACCATTGAAGCTCAAACAGATTTACAGGTAGAACGACGCTTTAATTTAGCAGGAGAATTATGTCACCAAGCTTTAGTTGCAGGTCAAGTGGATTTATATGTTGAGTATACGGGAACCGCATTTACCAATATCTTGAAACAAAAACCCATCAGCGATGCCAAAGCAGTTTTTAATCAAGTTAAATCCAGCTATGCTCAAACCTATCAAGTTGTTTGGATGCCTCCCTTGGGATTTAATAATAGTTTTGCTATAGTTGTTCGTGGGGATGATGCCAAACAATTTAACTGGAAAACCATTTCAGATTTAGAACCTAAAAGTCCTCAAATTCGCTTCGGTTGTGGATATGAATTTGTAGAACGAGAAGATGGATTACCGGGGTTAACAAAAACCTATCATCTGAAATTTTCCGAACCTGCAAAAACAATGGATTTGAGTTTAATCTATCAAGCTCTCGCAGAAAAACAAGTGGATTTAGTTGCGGGAGGAACAACGGATGCGTTAATTGATGTGTTAGGATTAGTGGTATTAGAGGATGATAAAAACTATTTTCCTCCCTATGAAGCAGCCCCTATCGTTCGTCAGGAAACCTTAGATCGATATCCTCAATTAAATTCTGTCCTGCAACAGTTAGGCGGGACAATTTCAGCCTCAGAAATGCGACAATTAAATTATGAAGTCGATGGAAAACAACGATCCTATGAAGAGGTCGTTCAAGAGTTCTTAAAAGCGAATCCTTGATTGTTCTCCATACCTATTGCCTAGTTTATTGATTTTGGCTTCAAAATATGCCAATCGTCATTGCTCTAAGAGTTATTTTATTAAGAGTTGTTCGCCTTTTAGTTTCTATTACCATTGAAGCTTGGATTTTTAAGAAAAGCTTTAATCTTTCTCCTAAACTCAGTGTACAATATGCTCTGGCTTTAAACTTATTAGCGAATGCTTGTGAATGGGTTTTGTTTTTAAATGCAGAACCCTTTTTTCCAGCAGAAGCTCGAAAAGAATTAATTGATTATTTATTAATTGAAAAAATTCAAGAAACGTCCCCTTCAATTTTCTTTTTAACGCTATTTAATTTCACTTTGTCACTGTTGATTAAATGGATCGGTTTTGAGGGTTTAAAAGTATTATTAAGCGGAGATCTATCTCACGTCAATAAAGTATTTAAAAGAAATTCCGAAGGTAATCTTAAAATCAGTGAAGAATATCGAGATTTTAGAATTATCTTAATCGCTCACACCTTAAGTTATTCTTTATTTTTAGCATTAGCATTTACGTTGTTAATTGTAGAATAATAAGTCGTTGTGCAAAATAAATTACCAAGTTGAGAAAGGGGACAGGGAACAGGGAATCACCAAATGTGTCAATCATTATTTTGGGGTACTTAATGAATAAACTAATTCAAGCTTTCAATGTTCTTAAACCTGCTAAACCCTTAGATTGGAGAACTTTTATCCTGATTAGTATTATCATTTTTTTAGCTTCAATTTTGGGAACAACTGATCAAGAGATCAGAAATGAATTAGCTCTTTTGAGTTGGTTATCTCTGACGGTTGCGATTGGTTTTCGCACCAGTCAACCGCCTTTCATAGTTGGAGGAATTCCGTTAAGTCCTTGGACGACTTCCCTATTCCTGTGCTTTATAATTTATCAAAAAACAGCAGCTACTCGACCTTATTTTGCTTTAAAAGCATGGCCGTTAATTGCAGCTTGTTTCCTGTTTATTTTAGAATTGATTCGAGATCAATTTAAAATTCAATCTCCTCCACCTTTAGTCCGCTTTCGATTTATTATTGTTTGGCTGATTCATATTAATATTTACTGCTGGATCGAATTTTCTTTAAAAGTGGATAATTGGTTAAACAATATTCCAGAAAAGATTCCTAAACAGGAGATTTTTCAACCAGATTCTGCTAAAATTAATCAGGAGTTTCAATCCCCAGCCTTAAGGAAGAGTAGCAACCATGCTTCACTGCACTAAGGCACATTGAGAATGACACCTTTTACGGGTCATTCTAATTACTGACACTGATATTTGCTGACTGATTACTGAAATGAATTTCCAACGTATTGCTACCATCGCCAGTAACGTTTTTTTAGAAGTTGTTCGCGATCGCATTCTTTATATTATAGGCGTTTTTGCGTTACTGGTCATGGCTTCCGTCCGTTTACTGCCTGAAGTATCCGCCGGGTTAGAACATAAAATTGTGCTGGATTTTGGCATGGCTTTGATCGATTTTCTGAGCTTGCTAATTACGGTTTTTGTAAGTGCCAACCTGGTGAATAAAGAAATCGAAAAACGAACCGTTTATCTATTAGTTTCTAAACCCGTTAGTCGGACAGAATTGATTATTGGAAAACATTTTGGGATTTCAGCATTTATTGCCGTTTTAGTCTTAGCAATGGCACTACTGTATTTCGGAATTCTCAGTTTTAATCAAATTGTTTATCCCTTCAATAGTTTGCTGATTACGATTTTATTTCTGTGGTTACAATTATCTTTAATTGCAGCCGTCGGGATTTTATTAGGGGTCTTTACCAGTTCCCTCCTTGCCAGTTTATTAACCTTTGGGGTTTATATTATGGGAAGTTTAAGCCGCGATTTACTAGCATTAGGCAAATTAAGCGAAAATCCGGCTTTAGAACAAATCATGAGATCAATTTACATCATTTTACCCGATTTAGCTCGACTCAATTTAAAGAATGAAGCAGTTTATGGTTACTTACCTGACCCTTCCTTATTAATCACCAATGCCATTTATGCTATTCTTTATATAACCCTTTTGTTATCTCTCTCCATTGTTATTTTTTGGAAAAGAGAATTTTAGTTTTGTTAACAAATTAGTGAAAGGTCAACCATGACAGGAACAGAAAAATTAAACCAAATTCAAGCCATCTTTCAAGAAATGGAACGGGCATTAATTGCCTATTCAGGAGGCGTCGATAGTACCTTAGTGGCTAAAATTGCTTATGATGTATTAGGTGATCAAGCCATCGCTGTCACCGCCGTTTCTCCCTCCTTATTACCCGAAGATTTGGAAGAAGCTCGCATTCAAGCCGCAGCAATTGGGATTCAACACCAAGAAATTGAAACCCAAGAAATGGAGAATCCTAACTACACTTCAAACCCCGTTAATCGGTGTTATTTTTGCAAAAGTGAACTGCATGATACCTTAAAACCCTTAGCTCAACAATGGGGATATTCCTATATTGTTGATGGGGTCAATGCCGATGATTTAAAAGATTATCGCCCCGGAATTCAAGCCGCTAAAGAACGGGGAGTTAGATCCCCCTTAGCAGAAGTCGGCTTAACGAAACTGGAAGTTCGAGAACTGTCAAAATCTTTAGGTTTAATCACCTGGGATAAACCCGCCCAACCCTGCTTAAGTTCCCGCTTTCCCTATACAGAAGAAATTACGATTGCTAAATTACAACGGGTCGGAAAAGCCGAAATTTATTTAAGAAAATTAGGCTGGAGTCATCTCCGAGTTCGTTCGGAAGCAGATACTGCCCGCATCGAATTACCCCCGGAACAAATTCAAGAATTTGTGTTAAAAACAAACCTCCCTCAATTAGTTCAAGCTTTTCAAGAGTTTGGGTTTATTTATGTAACTTTAGATTTAGAAGGGTATCGAAGCGGAAAACTCAATCAAGTTCTGTCTCCCGAATTATTAATAATGTCTTAAACCTAAAACCCTTTCTATTTTGATATCCTCAAAAAATATCCCCACCATTTAGAATGGCAGGGGTGAGGACAGTTAGACGCTATTAGTATTTAATTTTGTCAGAAAATTACCAAACTCAGGTTGAGGGTTGTGACGATTTTCGGAGTGTCCATCCTAATCTTAAGGGTAAAACCAGGAGCGATTACTTAAAATCCGGTTAAAAATACAGGTTCAAACAGGTTCAACCTGTTTATATGCACTCTGTAAGTCCCCAAACATAATGATTTGCACATTTTGTGGTTACCAAATCGCAGTTCCTGTTCCCAGTTAAGTTGTTCCTTGTTAAATTTTTATTCCTGTTCATAACAGTTTAAAATTAATAAAGAGACAGTTACTAGATAATTGGGAACTTGAAAAGATGAGCGATTATTTTCAGACTACCTTGACTGAGAAAAAAAATTTATTCAATCAATTTAAGCTGAGAACCCAGATGCTTTTGGGTTACGCCATCCCCGTTGTTGTTTTTGCTGGTTCTACCTCTATTGTTTATACCAATGCCAATCAGGTATTTGAGGCATTTGATCAGGTAGAGGCTGTGCAAAGAACAATTATTGAAGTTGATCGGATGGTATTAGCTGGAACGAGTATGGTTGCTAACAATCGGGCTTACCTTTTACTGAGAAATGAAGACTTTTTAAAGCTGTATCAAGATAATTGGGAGGCTTTTAAAGAAGCCGTTGATCACTTAAAAGATGTCATTACCATTCCTGAACAGCGACAAAAATTTGAACAAATGCAAGCGATAGGAGAACAGTTTAATGACTATCAAAGTCGCATGAGTAATTTGTTAATTCAGGGAAAAACAAAAGAAGCTTTTGATCTTTTTAATACAGGAATAGGTCAAAAATTGATCACAGATTTCTTGAAACTGAATTATGAGTTTAGTAATACAGAAACAGCCCGACTCGCCCAAGAAAATAATCAAGCTCGAAATACATTACAAAATGCTATTAATTTATTAGTTTTGGGTGCAATTATTTCTGCAATTACAGCGATTGTAATTGCTTGGTTAATTTCTTCTTTAGTCAGCCGAAAAATTGGTCAAGCTATTAATACCATTGATCAGTTATCTTTAGAAATTAATAACGCTGTAGAAGAACAAGAAAAATTTACCAGTAGTCAAGCTATTTCTGTTAATGAAACAACTCGAACGATGGATGAATTAGGCTCTTCTGCTCAACAAGCCAGTGAACAAGCTGAAACTTCTACCCTGGGAGCAAAACAAGTTTTAAATTTAGCCGAAAATGGGAATCAATTAGTTGAACAAACTTTAGCAGAAATGGGGCAAATGAGAGATAAAGTTCAAGCAATCTCTCAACAAATTACCCGTCTGACGGAACAAAGCAATCAAATTGGTAATATCTCTCAACTGGTCGGTGATTTAGCTAATCAAACCAATATGTTAGCCTTAAATGCGGCAGTGGAAGCAGTCAGAGCCGGAGAATATGGGAAAGGGTTTTCTGTTGTAGCTTCTGAAATTCGCAAATTAGCCGATGAAAGCCAAAAATCAGCTAATCAAATTAATGCTTTAGTCGCTGAAATTAAACAATCTAATACGGTCACCAATGTTGTCACTGATGCTGGAATTAAAAGTGTAGAAAACACTGTTAATTTAGCTCAAGAAACAGCTAACTCATTTAGTAAAATGTCGGGAGAAATTGATAATATTTTCAGAAGTTCTCAACAAATTTCTTTAAATGCAAAACAACAAGCTCTCGCGATTCAACAGGTGGTAGAAACCATGAATAGTCTCAACCAAAATGCTCAAAATAGCAGGAGAGGCATGGCTCAAATTAAAGTTGGAATCAACAAATTAAATAAAGCTTCTTTAAAGTTAAAAGATATTGTACAAGAAACATCAATTCATGATATCAATCAATAATATAGCAAATCTCAATGAATTGTATAAAATAGTCAGCTTTATTATTCATCCCCAAAAATACAATGATTTCCAGGTCGGGGCGAGATAACCCCACCCTGACGATCAATGGAGAATCAAAACAGTTGTACAATTGATTTAGACTGACTATCTAACTTTAAAAAATCAATTAACTCAATCTCATCATTGACTATCCCCTATTTTTAACTTCTCCTTTCCCCTTGCTTATTCTATGAAGATTATTAAAGAAACAGCCTCTGTGATCAACCGTGATGGAATTCGACTCGATGCGGATATTTATCGACCCCAAACCGAAGAAAAATTACCCGTTTTATTAATGCGACAACCCTACGGTAGAGCGATCGCTTCAACGGTTGTTTATGCCCATCCAAAATGGTATGCTCAACAAGGGTATATTGTTGTCATTCAAGACGTTAGAGGACGGGGAACCTCAGACGGAGAATTCAAGCTTTTTAGTTATGAAATACAAGATGGATTTGATACCATTAATTGGGTTGCTAATCTTCCCTATAGTAACGCCCAGGTGGGAATGTATGGCTTTTCCTATCAAGGAATGACTCAAATTTACGCCGCCTCTCAACGTCCCCAAGCGTTAAAAACCGTCTGTCCCGCCATGATGAGTCATGATTTATATGCAGATTGGGCCTATGAAGGTGGAGCATTTTGTTTATATGCTAATTTAGGATGGGCGATTCAAATTGCAGCAGAAACCGCCCGATTAAAAGGAGATGAAATTGCTTTTAATCGCCTCTATCAAGCCTCTCGAAATTTACCATTATTTGATGGAATTTCTGCTAGTCCAGAAGTGTTAAAACTTTATGATCCAGATTCATTTTATCATGACTGGTTAACCCATGATCAACCCGATGAATATTGGCAAAATCTCTCTCCTCAATTAGATCATTTAGATTTACCCATGCTCCATATTGGCGGCTGGTTTGATACCTTTTTAAGAGGAACAATTCATTTTTATCAAGAAATGGTGAACCGCAGTCAACACCCCCAACATTTAATCATTGGCCCTTGGGCTCATCTTCCTTGGGGGCGAAAAGTCGGTTCAGTCAATTATGGGTTAACCGCATCAACCTTAATTGATACCCTACAAATTCAATGGTTTGATACCTTTTTAAAAGGTAAAGATCATCCAATTTTTAATCAAAATCGAGTGTGTTTATTTGAAATGGGAAGCCAAACTTGGCGAGAATTTAAACAATGGCCGTCATCCTCTTCCCAGGTTTATTATTTATCAACAAATAAACTAGCCAGCTTACGAGAAGATGCCGGAATATTAACTCCTCATTGTCCTAATCTTTCTCAAGAAGATGTCTTTGTTCATGACCCCTGGCGCCCCGTACCCGCACTAGGAGGTCATGCAATGTCCCCACCAGGTTCTTTTGAGCGTTCAGCATTAGATTCTCGCAGTGATATTGTTACTTATACCTCTGAACCTTTAACTCAAGATTTACATTTAGCTGGCGATATAACTGTCAATATTTATTGTACAGCAGATCAACCTACCTTTGATTTATGTGCGATTTTATCAGAAGTTAAACCGGATGGCAGTGTTTATAATTTTAGTCAAGGTTATCAACGAATTTCGGCAATAACACCGAATGAAACCCCTAGTTTATATCAAATTAAATTGCAACCGACTTGTATTAAAATTCCTCAATGGCATTGTTTACGCTTAAGTATTAGTGGTGCTTGTTTCCCCGCCTATCCAGTCAACCCCGGTATCGAAAAACCTCTTGCTCAAACTCGTTTAATCGATTGTCAAATTATTACCTTAACAATTTATTCGGGCAGCGATTTTCCCTCAATGATTACATTACCTATTCATTAATACCCCCTCTTTTTAGCTTTAAATATCTGATCAGAATTAATAGTTATTATAACTTATTATTTCGGGTTTTTGGTAGCATTTAATAAGCCGTTTCAATCCCTATCAGGGATTAATAGTTATTATAACCTTATCAGCGACCAACGCTGATTCCGACGTCTTGAGTTTCAATCCCTGATAGGGATTAATAGTTATTATAACTCCTTAGACCCCTATAGTTGCGAGTTTGCCAACCGGTTTCAATCCCTGATAGGGATTAATAGTTATTATAACC